>CANHUF010000049.1 GCA_947463715.1 Sphingobacteriales bacterium | reverse complement strand
GTCACTTTGCTCACAAGTCCCTTTTCAAACACAGCTTCGGAAAGCTGTATGGCAGCTGAAGCAGTGGTTCGCTCACTGATTCCTATCAGCAAATGATCAGGAGATACCATCATCACATCACCCCCTTCGAGGGTAATCAGTTCGTCCCTGTCGTTTTCCGGCATTAGAAAAGCAGGGCGGTTTTGATGCAACTCAATGATGTTGCGGCGGAATGGACTAAACAAAGGATGATGGAAAAAAATATAACGTGCCAGAAGAGCCTCCCGCAAACGTGCGGGCTTGGCCGGCTTATTGAGTACCAGATGATCCTTAATGACAATACCAATGTCTCGGGTGAAAATGAAATTGGGAATGGGAGCAAACAAAAGCGATTTATCTGAACCCATACCCGAAATGCAAGTATTAGCCAGTTCGGTGGCACTATACCCCGATAATAAGTCCTGTGTAAACTGGGTACAGCCTTCCAGTGCGCAGACAGCTGCAATCATCTGAGACCGCAATCCATCATCCACCAGCACCTCAGCCAAAAGCCATTGTAATTCAATAACCTGTTCAGAGCGGTGAAAATGGTGATGTCCTGGCTGATAAAATTCCCTGTTATGTTGGGGATCATCAATATCCTTCAACCTTCCGTTTACTTTTTCCGGATCCAGAAAATAAAGTAGCAATTTAACATAGTAGTCATACTCACCGCGTCTGATGGTATCAAGGTGTACAATGTCTTCAAAAAGCCAGTCTTGTGCCCTGGAGGGAATGACCTTGCCCAGGCCATTGTCAGGACTATGTATGAGTATTTTTTTGAGGTTTCCAACCTCGGAGTCTATATGAAAAAAAGTAGACATAATTTAATGATTTTTAATGACTTAAACAAATAAATCGGAAGAACAAACACGGGTCTGTTCAAAGAAGGAAAAAAAGATTGTTGTTAGAAAAGCTAATAGTCAGGCATCGGGTTCAGTCCTGCATACTGGATTGCCAGGTGAACGGGTGAAGATGAAAAATATCTGACGCTGAACATGCGTGCAAGTTATCGCTATATTTGAATATGCGTCATTACTCCCTGGTTCTTTTCCTGTTAATTTTTTGCTTTTTCGCAAAAGGACAGGATGCACCTGTATGGTTGAGTGCAGAAGAATTGGAAACAAAGGGATATTATATAAATCATGGATTCAGTAAAACAAGGGTTGTTATCGGATTATCTCTTGAAAACAAAGACAGCGTTTTTAAGGAAAGGATTTTAAAAATACACAATCCTCATGTCAACAAGATCTACCTGATAAGTTCCAAAAACGACACCATTTACAAAACCGGGGATCACCTCCCTTTCACCTCACGGCCCGAATATTTTTGGGACTTTGTCTTACCGATACAAAGCCTTGGGAAAAGTGTTGACAGTTTTAAACTGGTACTTGATAATTCCGGAGAACCTCTTTTTTACAACCTTGAATTATTTTCGAAGACTGAATTCCAAAGAATACGTTCCAACGAAAATTTTATATTTGGAGCTGTTTTATCTTTCTCGGTGGTTTTCATTATCATTTTTATTCTGCTCGGATTTTTCAACAAAGACAAATCAAAATTCATCTTCACCTTTTTTATTATTTCATCAACACTCTGGTTATACAATATGAATGGTGTGTTGTTTCAGATGATCTGGCCCAACAATATTTTTATTCAGCATGGCTCCAGGGTCATTTTTTCTTCACTTACCATGGTATCATTGATATGGTATTTTGGAGAGTTTTATAAAAAATATATTGATAGATATACCAAATACATTTTTATTGCATTTATCTGTTTTATTTGTCTTCGGGGTATATTTATTATCACAGAAGCCGGTTATTTAGATAAGCAGTTATTCAAAACAGGTTCGCTATTTAATAGCACCTTTATTCTGCTTACTGGTTCATTTTGCATTACGTTTTATGTTTTCTGGCTCATGAAAATAAAGGAACTTCGCCTCTATACACTTTGTATTTTCATATACTTCCTTTTCATCATCAAGGTTGTCCTTAAAATTACAGGTCTTGATGTTTCACCATTTGCTCCGCATGATGATTACCTGGCTTCTATTGTTCATTTTGTTGTCCTTTCCCTTTTTTCCATTGCCAATATTCAGGAATACCGGCTCAATAAAAAGAAAAATATTTACGAGAGAATAGCAGAAGCGGATTTGAGAAAAAAATTGATGAGTGAAAGAATTGTTGAAGCTCAGGAAAACGAAAGAAGTGCAATCGCAAAAAATATTCATGATCAGGTAGGAGGAATGCTGGCGGCCATGAAAATAAAGCTGCAAACGATGAAGATCAGGTATCAGGCAGGAAAAGATGAAGATGAATTGATCTATTTATTGGATAATTGCAATGATGAGCTTTATAAAATAGTAGATGATCTTACCACACCGGAATTCAGTCA
This sequence comes from Sphingobacteriales bacterium, assembly GCA_947463715.1. Classification (GTDB taxonomy): domain Bacteria; phylum Bacteroidota; class Bacteroidia; order Chitinophagales; family Chitinophagaceae; genus Pollutibacter. The sequence goes on along the minus strand of CANHUF010000049.1, from coordinate 8,701 downwards.
GCGTGATCTTTCAGAAATTATACAGGATCGTATAAAACTGATTTCGTTGGCTACCGACATTCATATTTCCTACGAGCCAGAACCATTGGGTATTGACAGCACTACCGCTATCAAGGTTTACAGGGTAATCTGTGAGTTGTTAACCAATTCCATTAAACATTCCGGTTGCAGTGATATCGAACTTAGTATTTCAAGTAAAGAGACATTGCTTTTTATTAATTATGCTGACAACGGAATAGGATTGGTGGAAAACCCAAATGGTAAAGGCAGAGGGCTGGAAAATATAAAAAGTCGCATTGAATTCATGCAGGGTGACTTAAATTTAAAAAGTCAAAAAGGAGAAACACGTTACTCGATAACCATTCCAACAAACGAAAATGATAAAAGACAGATCGATTTATATTTGTGATGACCACAGGTTGTTTCTGGAAAGCATCGAAATCTATTTTGGATTAAAAGATGGTTATCATTGTATCGGTCATGCCGAAGATAGCAACAAGGCCATTGCAGACATATTGCTTCACAAGCCTGATATCATTTTGATTGACTATCACCTGAAAAACGAAAACGGACTGGATTTACTTCAAAAAATAAAATCTCTGGGTATCCACAGTCATTGTTTTATGCTCACCATGAGAAGGGATGCGTTAATCAGAAACAAAGCCAGAGAAATCGGTGCAAAAGGATACATCCTTAAAACCATCGGGGGAGAAAAAATGCTGAATGCTTTCGAGCAATGTCTGTTGGATGATAACTTCTTTTTTGACGCCCTCGCAGAAAATAAAATAAATGAAATACCTGAACAAGTCAATCAACTAACAAATCGTGAACTGGAAATAGCAAAACTGGTTTGCATGGAATTATCCAGCGAACAGATTGCGGAGAAACTCTTTCTCAGTCTGCATACTGTGAATACACACAGAAAAAATATACTCAAGAAAATCAATGCGAAGAACGCCATTGATATCATGAACTACCTGAAGGAATTGGAAATAAAAAAAAATAACACTACATTCCAAACTCACTCAAAAACCTGATGCGCATGATTTTAAGCTGCTCCCATTCCAGATCAAGGTCTGATAATTCTTCGCGGGCTACATCCAGACTGCTCGTTTCGCAACTCTTGAAATAATCCATGATTTCTTCCTGATCATCCTCATCTACCATCTGATCAATGGCATAACGTAGGTTTAGTTTGGTTCCACTGGCCACAATGGTTTCCATTACTTCAAGCAATTGTTCCATTTTCATGTCACGGCTTTTCGCAATTGTATCCAGTGAAACTTTTTTATCAACCTGTTGTATGATGAAAACTTTGTTACCGCTTTTGTTTACCACACTCTTCATGACAAAATCATCCGGTTTGACTATGTCGTTTTCCTCAACATATCCGGCAATCAGGTCTACAAACTGCTGTCCGTATCTCTGCGCCTTACCCTTGCTGACACCACTAATCTTCTCCAGTTCCTCCAGGGTTGTGGGATATTGAGTTGCCATATCTTCCAAAGAAGATTCAAGGAAAATAACAAACGGCGGCAGTTTCTTTTCTTTGGCAAACTGCTTCCTCAAATCCTTAAGCATCTCAAACAAACGGGTGTCTGTAGCTGCGGTTCCACCGCCATCATTTGAGTTCTCTTCATCATCTTCATGGGCATCCTCATAGAAATTACCCATGACCATACTAAAGGAAACCGGTTTTTTCAGAAATGCCAATCCTACCTTACTGATTTTAAGAATACCGTGCTCAGTAATGTTTTTTTCAAGCAAGCCTTCAAGCAGCATTTGCCGGATGAGGGAGGTCCAGTAATAATCCTGTTCATCATTGCCTATTGAAAAAACAGGCAACTCATCATGTCTGTACATTTTAATCTGCGGAATCAATCGGCCAATGATGATGTTTACCACATAATCAGCAGCGAATCGTTCGTCAAGGGCTTTAACTGTTTTCAGCAGCTTAACTGCATTTTGTTTGGATTCGATTTTTTCTTTGGGGTAAAGGCAGTTATCACATTTTCCGCAATTCTTCTCCATATACCTTTCGCCAAAATAACTCATGAGCACCTTTCTGCGGCATTGTCCACTTTCAGCAAAAGCAACCATCTCATCAATCAGCTGCATACCTACCTCTCTTTCACTCAACTGCTTATCCCGTAAAAAATGTTCAAGCTTACTTACATCCTTGTGAGAATAATACAAAATGCACTTGCCTTCCATACCATCTCTTCCAGCCCGTCCTGTTTCCTGGTAATAGTTTTCAAGGCTCTTGGGGATATTGTAATGAATCACAAAACGGATATCTGGTTTATCAATACCCATACCAAACGCTATGGTAGCCACAATAACCTGCATGTCTTCATTCAGAAACTGATCCTGACGTTCGGCTCTCAGTTTACTATCCAAACCTGCATGGTATGCTCCAGCCTTTATGCCGTTTACTTTTAGGATTTCTGACAGCTCTTCTGTGGTTTTCCTGTTGAGCGTATATATTATACCACTCTTCCCCTTGTTTTCATGTATAAACTTTACAATACTTCTTATGGTCAGGTCTTTTTTAATTTTGGGCCTGACCTCATAATCCAGATTGGGTCTGTTAAAAGAGGAAATATAGATAGTCGGTTTTCGCAGCCCAAGATTATGCACAATATCCTCCTGTACCTTTGGCGTAGCTGTTGCAGTAAGGGCGATTACCGGCACCTTTTCATCAATCTGGTCCATCATATCCCTTAATCGTCTGTATTCCGGACGAAAATCATGTCCCCATTCGGAGATACAATGCGCCTCATCCACTGCAAAAAAGGATATCTTAAGGTCACTGAAGAAATCAAGATTCTCCTGTCTGGTTAGTGTTTCGGGTGCCACATACAACATCTTAGTTTTACCAGACTGCAGGTCGTCGTGAACCTCACGTATCTCTTTTTTACTCAGGGTAGAATTTAGAAAATGTGCAACGTTATCTTTACTGCTGTATCCCCTGACCAGGTCAACCTGGTTTTTCATGAGCGCAATAAGCGGAGATACAACTATCGTACATCCTTCACTGATCATTGCCGGCAACTGATAACACAGACTTTTACCACCACCCGTCGGCTTGATTACGAAGGTGTCTTGTCCATTAAGTACATTATGAATGATGGCCTCCTGGTTACCCCTGAATGCATCAAATCCAAAATACTGACGCAGGGGAGCCTGAAGATCTGCTGAAATTGTTTCTTTTGTGGGAGCTACTTTATTTTTTGAAGGGGGCATTTGATATTAAATAGTGTTTTTTCTGTTTTTGTTTATCTTATGTCGCCAATAATTAAACAAGCGTGTTGTTTACTAGCCTCTAAAGTGACATAAGATAAAACAAATTTACCAAATCAAGGTACTTTTGCAATGCGAATGGAGAAAGATAACAATATATTGGATATAGCCAGGCAAACACTTCAACTTGAAGCGGAAGCTATCATGGATTTGCAGCAAAAGCTGGATAAGCAGTTTGTGTCGATCATACACGTCTTGCTCAACATGCAGGGACGTTTGGTGGTAAGCGGTATTGGTAAAAGTGCGATAATCGGACAAAAAATTGTTGCAACGCTTAACAGCACCGGCACGCCATCCATATTTATGCATGCCGCTGATGCCATTCATGGTGACCTGGGTATGGTTCAGCAGGATGACGTTGTGCTGATTATTTCCAAAAGCGGGGAGAGTCCGGAAATCAAAGTGCTGGTGACGCTGATTCAAAACCTGGGTAATACCACCATAGCCATGGTTGGCAATTTGGAATCCACCCTCGCAAAAGGGTGTAGCCACATCCTTGACACCACGGTCAGCCAAGAGGCTTGTCCCAATAACCTGGCCCCAACCTCGAGTACAACTGCTCAGCTGGCCATGGGGGATGCACTTGCCGTTTGTCTGATGGAAATGCGTGGTTTTGGGTCGGCCGACTTTGCAAAATTCCATCCTGGCGGTGCTTTGGGTAAAAAATTATACCTGAGGGTTTATGATTTAGCGAAGATGAATGAAAAACCCGCTGTTCAGGAAAATAGCAGTCTGAAAGCGGTTATTCTTGAAATGACCAAAAAAAGATTAGGGCTCACCGCTGTGCTGGACAATGAAATGAGGTTAACGGGCGTTATAACGGACGGCGACCTGAGGCGGATGCTTGAAAAAGGTGGTGACCTGGATAACACAAACGCCAAAGATATTATGGGAATAAACCCCAAAACAATATTATCCGATGCCCTGGCTGTAGATGCCCTGGATCGTATGCGTAAAAACAATATCACCCAATTGCTCGTAACGGAAAACAACAGTTATTTTGGTGTCATACACCTACATGATCTTGTTCGCGAGGGGCTCATCTAAATCAAAAAACCATATGATAAACAACAACCATTATGTAGCCATCATGGCAGGTGGCATCGGAAGCCGTTTCTGGCCAATGAGCCGAACAGCCTATCCGAAGCAATTCCTGGATATTCTGAACATGGGGCGTACGCTGATTCAGGGAACCTATGACCGCTTTAAAAAGTTTATCCCTGAAGAAAACATATACATCGTTACCTCTGAAGAATATGTTGAAATAGTTAAAGAGCAATTGCCCGAACTTGCTTTAAGCAATATCATTGCGGAGCCTTCAAGAAAAAATACCGCACCCTGCATTGCCTATATTTCCTACAAACTGCAGCAAATCAACGATAAGGGTGCACTTATCTGTGCTCCGGCAGATCACCTCATCCTGGATGAAACCGCATTCAAGAAGGTTTGTTTAGAAGCACTTAGTTTCGTTACAGCTCACAAAGCACTGGTGACCCTGGGCATCAAACCCTCTCACCCCAATACCGGCTATGGTTACATACAGTTTGAACAACAACCGGCAACCGACAATGTCTATAAAGTAAAGACCTTCACAGAAAAACCCAACCTCGACCTGGCTAAAACCTTTGTCTCGAGTGGTGAATTCCTCTGGAATGCTGGCATCTTTGCCTGGCAAATAAAAAATATCATCAGCGCTTTTGAAAAACACCTGCCTGAAATGGCTGAAGTATTTGAAGCCGGTAAAAGCAGCTTCAACACCCCAGCTGAAAAAGAAGCCATAGACAAGATATACCCTCAGTGTACCAACATATCCATCGACTATGGTATCATGGAAAAGGCTGAAAATGTATACATCATCCCTTCATCCTTCGGATGGAGTGACCTTGGTACCTGGAACTCTGCCCACGATAACATGGAAAAAGATTACCTGGGTAATGCCGTTGCAGGAAATGAAGTGATGGTTTTCGATGCCACGCACAACATGGTACATGTTCCCAACAACAAACTTGTGCTGTTGCAGGGTATGAACGACTATATCATCGTGGATACGGATGATGTATTGCTGATTTGCAAACGAGACAAAGAGCAGGAAATAAAACAATACGTGGCAGAAGTCAAAAGAAATAAAGGGGATAAGTATCTTTGATACTGTCATGACTCATCCATCTCCCGCGATTCAATCCAGGCTTCCGCAGACTGAAACCAGCATTTTCACTGTAATGAGTGCACTGGCTTCAGAATTTGGGGCGATTAACCTTGGTCAGGGTTTTCCTGACTTTGACATGGACAAGCAACTTGCTGCGCTGGCAGCCAAAGCCATCAGTTCAGGTTACAACCAATATGTTCCCATGGCGGGATGGATGCCATTGCGGGAATCCATTGCACAAAAAGTTAATTTGTTATACGGGAACATGGTTTCCCCAGCGGATGAAATCACGATCACACCAGGTGGTTCCTATGCTATCTATACTGCGTTTACAACAATACTCCAGCCAGGTGACGAAGTCATTTTATTTGAGCCTGCATACGACAGTTATATTCCGAACATCCTTGTTAACGGAGCCGTACCGGTTAAGCTAAAACTTGAATTCCCTGATTATGCCATTAACTGGGATGAGGTAAGAGCGGCTATAACCCCAAAAACAAGGGCGATCATCATCAATTCGCCCAATAATCCAACAGGAAGTATACTCTCCGATGCAGATATGCTTACGCTTCAGTCAATCCTGAGCGGAACACAAATTTTTCTGATCAGTGATGAAGTTTATGAACACCTGACATTCGACGGATTGCAACACAACAGCGTTCTCAAATATCCGGAACTATTTGCACGGAGTTTTGTCTGTTTTTCATTCGGTAAAGTGTATAATTGTACGGGGTGGAAATTGGGTTACTGTGTTGCACCCGCAAAGCTCATGGCTGAATTCAGAAAAATTCATCAGTTTGATGCTTTCTGTTGTTTCACACCAACACAGATTGCGCTTGCTGAACATCTTAAACAGGCTGAAGCATACCTCAGCCTTGCATCATTCATGCAAAAAAAGCGGGATCTTTTTCTAGGAAATATGAAGGATAGCCGCTTCAGCTTTCTGCCATCTTCGGGAAGTTATTTTGTATGTGCCACCTATGAGCAGATTTCATCAATGCCTGCCAAAGAGCTGGCCATTGAACTTACAAAGTCGATCGGTGTGGCCACAATTCCTGTTTCGGCATTTTACCAAAACGGACACGACGATAAAGTGCTGCGTTTCTGCTTTGCCAAAAAAGATGAAACACTGGAGACTGCAGCTGAAAGATTATGTAAACTATAAAGCAGTTTTTTTCAATATCTTACTGTAGAAATATCTTGCATGAAACAATTATGTCTTTTTGCAACGCTTGTTTTAAGTCTTGGCGTAAATGCGCAGAAACCCAAACCCAATATCATCTATATATATGCCGATGACCTGGGTTATGGAGAACTGGGATCATACGGACAAACAAAGATCAAAACACCGAATCTTGATAAACTGGCTGCTGAAGGTATGCGGTTTACACAACACTACAGTAGCGCACCCGTTTGCGCACCATCCAGGTGTATGCTGATGACTGGTAAACACGGTGGTCATTCCTATATTCGGGGGAACTATGAACTGGGTGGATTTACAGACAGTACTGAAGGCGGACAAATGCCGCTACACGAAGGAGCCTATACTGTTGCACGCATGTTGAAGGAAAGAGGATACGCTACAGCATTGGTGGGCAAGTGGGGAATGGGTGTTACGGGTACAACGGGTAGTCCACTTTTACATGGATTCGACTACTATTATGGATACCTAGATCAAAAACAAGCCCACAACCACTACCCTACTCATCTTTGGGAAAATGACCAATGGGATTCGCTGAACAACAAGCCTTTCATGGTTCATAGCAGCATCGATCCGAAAACTGCATCAGATGCAGATTTCAATAAATTCATTGGCAATGATTACGGTTCTGGTAAAATGACAGAAAAAGCCCTTGGTTTTCTTAACAGGGAAAAAGACAATCCATTCTTTTTGTATCTACCTTATACAATTCCTCACCTTGCTCTCCAGGCTCCTGAAAAATACGTAGCACAATATGCCGGGCTATTTGATGATCAACCGTATTATGGCGACAAAGGCTACTCACCCAGTAAATATCCGCGGGCTACCTATGCCGCAATGATTTCCTTTCTGGATGAACAGGTTGGAATGATCATGAAAAAAATCAAAGAGCTCGGTCTGGATAACAACACCATCATCATGTTCAGCAGCGATAATGGTGCAACGTTTTCAGCAGGCGTTGATACCAAATTTTTCAACAGTGTATCAGGATTACGCGGACTGAAAATGGATGTGTATGAAGGTGGAATCAGGGTTCCGTTTATTGCCCGCTGGCCTGGTAAAATTCGTCCGGGTTCTGTTACCAATATACCCTCCGTTCAGTATGATCTTTTTCCAACACTTGCAGAACTAACCGGTAAAGAAGTGGGTGGATTGGATGGTGTTTCACTTTTACCCACCCTAATTGGTAATAATGTTAAACAAAAAGAACACGAATTTATTTATTTTGAATACCCGGAGAACGGAGGTCAAGTTGCTGTTAGAATGGGGAAATGGAAAGGTGTGCGGCACAACGTTCGTAAAAACCCAGACAGCCCGTGGGAGCTTTTCAACATCGATTCAGACAGCAATGAAACAACTGATGTCTCTGCACAATATCCTGAAATAATACAGGCAATCAAAGGCATTGCAAAAAGGGAACATATTCATCCACATGTGCTGGACTGGGAATTCATAGACCCTAAAATTAAAAAGTAAAACATCCCTAAAAATAAAAAGAGGTTGTCGTCCAATTCAGGTGACAACCTCTTTTTTAATTCTTCTAAGCATTACTATCACAAGAAAGCAAGCTAATATAATCCTATCATCAATTGGCCTTTAAGTAAGACCAGCCTGCGGTTTGCTTGGTAATCAACTCCACCACTGCACTGGGTACAACAATAGCATTAGCAGAAACTTCAGATGGTTCAATTTTTAAACGTTTCAAAGAATTGTTGCAGACAGCAAGAGTCACACCTTTTTCCCTGGCAGCTTTTACCCGGTCAGTAAAAAGTGTGTCTGATTTCAATGCAGCATAAACAGCTTTTCCATGAAACACCACTTCAATTTCAAGATCAGGTAACTGCACCCTGGCATTATTGATCTGACGAAAAACAGCAGCCTGAATAGTAGTATCACCACTGGATAAATCCCAAACAACCCTGTGTTTGGGCGCCTGTGCGAAAACCGTTGCAAAAAAAAGTGTTAAGCACAAGCTTAAAAGAGTCTGTTTCATGGTAACTATTTCACTCAATTTATGGAATATTCCTAAAGTATGCTGTAGATTAATGTGG
>CANHUF010000048.1 GCA_947463715.1 Sphingobacteriales bacterium | reverse complement strand
TGTTGCCGGCGATTTCAGGATGGCATCCCTGTACCTCCCTACATCCCCACTAAAGGTCAGTTGACGTTGGTTTCCGCCTTCATTAATTTTCAGGTGAACTGCGGCACTTCCTATAATATGTCCGGCATCAGTGTACTGCAATTCAAGTCCATCTTCCAGCTTAAACCAAAAATTATAATCAACGGTATGAAACTGATCAATGGCCTTATGAGCCTCCTCCGAAGTGTATAAAGGTTTGAGAGGAGGTAATCCCGCAGCTTTCCTTTTCTTATTAACGTATTTGATCTCATCTTCCTGAATACCAGCGGAATCTTCCAGCAAGACGCTAGTGAGTTCCTTTGTTGCAGGGGTACAAAATATTTTCCCTGTAAACCCATCGCTAACCAATCTGGGAATCAGACCACTGTGGTCAATATGTGCGTGCGAAAGAATAAGGTAATCGATATCACGTGGTTCAAATCCCCACTGCCTGTTAAGTGCATCGGTTTCTTTACCCATGCCCTGAAACATACCACAATCAAGCAGGATTTTTTTGCCATTGTTCAGGGTTAACATGTGTTTGGAGCCTGTAACACAGCGTGAAGCACCGTGAAATGAAATTTTCATAAGCTTATGATTGGATGAATCCATAAGCTACGAAATATTTAGTTACTGAACAATGAGTTTAAACATAGAATCCTCACCAAGAAATCCTTCCAACTCATCGCCTACAACACACTCTCCTACGCCCTTGGGTGTTCCGGTAAAAATTACATCCCCGATATTCAATGAAAAATAATTGGAGATATGCGCAATGATTTTATCGAAATCATGAATCATATCGGCGGAATGTCCATCCTGCACGGTTTGTCCGTTTTTAAGCATTTTAAAACGGATATCATCTTTTTTGAAATTCTCACCTATCGGCTGCCAGTTTCCCAGAATGGCTGAACCATCCCACGCTTTGGCTTTTTCCCAGGGTAATCCCTTCTTCTTCAATTCAGATTGCACATCCCTTGCCGTAAAGTCAATACCAACCGAAATCGCATCATAATATTTAGACGCATTGCGTTCATTGACATATTTACCATTTTTGGAAATCCTCAGAATCAACTCACACTCGTAATGAAGCTCATTGGTAAATTCTGGATAATAGAAAGGACTATTAGGCTGCAGCATAGCAGACTTAGGCTTCATAAAAATAACTGGTTCCTCGGGTACTTCATTGCCAAGCTCTTTGGCATGCTCCACATAATTTCGTCCGATGCACAAAAATTTCATTGTTTCAAGGTTTTTATACGGTTGACTAGAATCACTCATGGCAGGAATTGGATAATCGTTTCGCCGAAAATAAGGATAAACCGGCTAGAATTCAAGATTATTGACCTGTGCCATGGTTTTTTCAAGTCCGACAAACACAAACTCCTCAATTGCCTGGATACAACGTGTGATTTTTTTCTGAATCACTTCCTCTTCCGACGCTTTCCACTTCCCCAACACATGGTCTATCTGTCGGCCTTTGGGAAAATCGTTTCCTATGCCAAAACGGAGCCTCGGATATTGAGCTGTACCCAGTAATTCCTGAATGCTCTTCAATCCATTGTGACCACCATCACTTCCGGCAGGCTTGATTTTCAGCTTATTCAGCGGAACGGCAAGTTCATCTACCAGAACCAGGAGGTGGTCATTATCCACTCTCTCTTTATCAAGCCAGTATTTGACGGCTTTTCCACTCAAATTCATGTACGTTGTAGGCTTAATACAGATAATTTTTTTTCCTTTTATGGTAACCTCTGCCTTAAATGCAAGCCTTTCGAGTGAAAAATTACTTTTATGGGCAGAAACGAATGCATCCAGTATATCAAAACCAATATTATGTCTGGTGTGCTCATACTCTAAACCAATATTACCCAAACCAACAATCAGGAACTTATTCATAAAAAAAGCCCCGTGATCTCTACACGGGGCTTCAAAGATATGCTATAAAGCTTATTTTTTCTTAGAAGGTGCTGTTGCTGCTTCTTCCTGTTTCAATTGACGTGTCATTGTTACTGAGGCAATTGGAATTCTTGGAGAGTTGAGAATTTCAATATTTTCAGCTACAATATCCTGAACACGAATATTGGCATTCAATTCGAGGTTGGTGATATCCACCTCAATATTTTCCCTGAGGAAACTAGGAAGTGTTTTAACTTTTACAGACTTAAGCCTAAGCTCAAGTTTACCACCTGCCTTTACACCAACAGATGCACCAACGAACTTAAGTGGGATGGTGGCTGTAACTTTCTTGCCTTCAACCAGCTCAAGCAGGTCGATGTGCGTAAGTTTGTCTGTCACCTTGTTGAACTGCAGATCCTTCAGGATACAGGTGTAAGATTTACCCTCAACGTTAACCTGAATAAGCTGAAAATCAGGTGTGTAGATGAAAGGCTTAAGAGAGATGGCAGAAACTGTAAAATTTACTTCGGTTGCACCCCCGTAAATTACACCAGGTACCAGGTCTTGAGAGCGCAGCTGGCGGGCGGCTGTTTTGCCGGTTGCGGTCCTCAATTTTCCTTCGATTGTAATTGTCTTCATTGTATAGTGTTTAAAAAATGACTAATTGTGGTCACTTGTTTCTCATCTGTGAGTGGATGAAAAGACTCGTGATACTTTGGTTTTGATAGGCGTTCATGATGGCAGCACCGAATAGTTCCGCTACACTTAAAACCTTCAGTTTCGATGACCGTCCCCTCAAAGGAATGGTGTCGCAAACAACAAGTTCTTCAAGCACACTGTTTTCGATATTCACGTAAGCATTTCCACTCAACACAGGATGTGTACAAAGGGCTCTTACACTTCTGGCACCCTTGTCTTTCAACAGCTTTGCTGCTTTTGTAAGCGTACCCGCTGTATCACAGATATCATCAATCAACACCACATCCCTGTTTGCCACATCACCAATTACAACCATGCTGGAAATTTCATTTGCACGCTTCCTGTGTTTGTCACAGATCACCATTTCCACATTAAAATAACTGGCAACTTCACGAATTCTGTTCGCACTTCCCACGTCGGGGGCGGCAAAGGTAAGGTTTTCCAGCTGCAGATCCCTTATATAAGGAATAAAAATTGCGGAACTATCCAGGTGATCAACCGGTATATCAAAGTATCCCTGGATCTGAGGTGCGTGTAGATCCATGGTAATAACCCTGTCTGCCCCAGCAGCTGTAAGGATATTCGCCACCATCTTGGAACCGATGGCAACCCTTGGTTTATCCTTTCGGTCTTGCCTTGCATAACCGAAATAAGGCATCACGGCAATGATCTTATACGCAGAAGCACGCTTCGCTGCATCGATCATTAACAGTAATTCCATGAGATTATCCCCCGGTGCAAACGTGCTTTGCACAAGGAAAACATAATCACCTCGTATACTTTCGAGGAAAATTGGCTGGATTTCTCCGTCACTGAATTTCTGTATGTTGATTTTACCGAGTGTACCACCGCTGTAGGCTGCGATCTGCTCGGCGAGATACTGAGAACTGGTGCCGGAGAAAACCTTGCAGGAAGGACCATTGCGTTGCATATGAAATATTTTGAAGGCGCAAAGATACTTTAAAAAGATAAAAACTGAAGGAAATGAAACAAGTGGAAGGAAGAGAAAAAAGAAATCAGGCAGATCATGAGACAAAACCAGAGAACCGAAGTATCAAAAATCTGGCAACGGCAGACAGACCAAGAGAAAAACTGAAGCTCAAAGGGGCTTCAGCCCTAACTGATGGTGAATTGCTGGCAATTCTCATTCAGAATGGAACAAAAGAAAAATCAGCCATGGATCTGGCCCAGGAACTGATTGCCAGGAGCAAAAACAGGCTGAACGACCTCGCCAGGCTATCAACCCGGGAACTCATGAAAACCAAGGGTATTGGATTGGCAAAAGCGGTTATCATCCAGGCAGCACTGGAGCTTGGCCGGCGCAGGATGGCTTCCGAACACCTGCAGACGGAAACCATCAACGGAAGTGCCTCGGTAGCCAAATACCTGCAGGCGATGCTGATGGACCTTCCACATGAAGTGTTTGCCGTATTGTTCCTGAACAGGGCTAACCGCATCAGGCATTTTGAAATCATCAGCAGCGGGGGTATGACTGGCACTGTTGCCGACCCCAGGATAATCCTGAAAAAAGCGCTGGAGGAAGATGCGGTAAGCATCATACTCTGCCACAACCACCCCTCAGGCAATCTAAGACCGTCGAGAGCTGATGAAGAACTGACTATCAAAATCAGAAATGCAGCCAGGTATTTCGACATTCAGGTACTGGATCACATCATCGTAAGTACAGATGGATATTACAGTTTTGCAGATGAAGGATTTTTTTAAGTCGGATCGTTAAGCAACGTTCTTTATCTTTACGTCATTAAATTATTAATATGTATTCAGAACTGGTAGATCCCAATATATTTATCGAGAACAGAAAGCGTTTCATGGCCAGCATGGACAAAAAAAGCATTGCTGTTTTCAACAGCAATGATGAAATCCCGTCCAACGGCGACGCACTCTACCCTTTCAAACAAAACGCTGACCTCTATTGGCTTACAGGCATTCGCCAGGAAGACACCATGCTGATCCTTTTCCCGGATAATCCGGATAAAAAATACCGTGAAGTGCTGGTGCTGGTTAGACCCAACGAGCTAAAAGAAAAATGGGACGGCAGAAGGCACCGGGCATCAGAAGCTACAGCACTTTCCGGCATTGAAACAATTGTTTGGCTGGATACACTGGATGGCCTGCTGCAACCCATGATCCACCTGGCAGACAATATATACCTGAATACGAATGAAAATGACAGGAAAGCGAATCTCCTTGCTGTAAGAGACTACCGTTTTGCACAGGAAATGAAATCGCGCTATCCCTTACATAATTATAAGCGGGCAGCCAAAATCATGCGCAACCTCCGGGCCATAAAATCTCCGCTCGAAGTGGCAGTTTTGCAGCAAGCTGTTGACATCACTGAAAAAACATTCCGCAGGCTGCTTCAATTCATTACGCCAGGTGTATTTGAAAACCAGATTGAAGCAGAGATCATCCATGAATTTATGATGAACAGGTCAGCCGGTCCGGCTTACAGTTCAATCATTGCAGGCGGTGACAGAGCCAGAACACTGCATTATATTGCCAACAACCAGGAATGCCGGGATGGTGAGCTGGTGCTGATGGACTTTGGTGCAGAATATGGCGGGTATTGCGCAGACCTCACCCGAACCGTTCCGGTAAATGGCAAGTTCACCAAAAGACAAAAAGAGGTTTACAACGCCTGTCTTCACCTGCATGACTACGCCAAAAGTCTGCTTAAACCTGGCATTACAATCGTAAAATACCATGATATGGTTGGCGATGAGGCTACAAAACAGTTTCTGAAAATTGGATTGATCAGCAAGTCAGATGTCAAAAATGAGTCACCTGATAACAGGGCATACAGGAAATACCTTTACCACGGCATTTCACATCACCTGGGCATAGATGTGCACGACCTGGGTACTAAAACAGAACCATTGCAAGAAGGAATGGTACTTACTGTTGAACCCGGTATATACATAGAAGAAGAACAAATGGGTGTCAGAATAGAAAACAATATCTGGATAACCAAAACAGGAAACAAAGACCTTTTCAAAAATATTCCAGTAAAAGCTGAGGAGATAGAAAAACTGATGAAGAAATAAGGTACATCCTCCATTAAAAACCAATCTCCCCATGAAACAGATACCCAATCTATTTACCCTGTTGAACCTCAGCTGTGGTTTCATTGCCATCATACTGACCCTGCAAACAGGAGAAACAATCCTGAGCATGCAGGATGGAACCTGGCAGATTTTTTTACCTGAAAGAACGGCCTGGGCTGCCTTTTTCATTGGGTTAGCTGCCATAATAGATTTTCTGGATGGTTTTGTAGCCCGTCTCTTCAAAGCCACTTCTGAAATGGGCAAACAACTTGATTCCCTTGCCGATGTGGTCACTTTTGGCGTTGCTCCTGGACTCATCCTGTATCAGCTGCTCAGAATTACTTTTGCACAGGAACCTGATGGCATGGACACACCGATAATCTGGCTTCTTCCTGCCATGATTTTCCCTATGGCTGCAGCCTGGCGTCTGGCAAGGTTTAACATCGATTCAACAACAAGAGAAGGTTTTGAAGGGATGCCAACACCTGCAGCGGGATTACTTATCGCATCATTCCCCTTGCTGCTACTATATAATACCTATAATATTCAGTTATTGCTGCTCAACAAGTGGGTACTTTACGCCATCATAGTGGTTATTTCCTGGCTCATGGTTTCCAGGCTTTCACTACTTAACCTCAAATTCAAAACATGGGGTTTTGCTGAAAATAAAGCAAGGTATGTCCTGCTTTTATTAGCTGTTGCTGGTATTGTACTCTTAAACTGGCTTGCGGTACCATTTATTTTCCTTACCTATATTGCAGTATCTTTGCTGCTCAAAAACAAGACCACATGACCTATTCTGTTGCCATCAACATAATGCCCCTGAAAGACCTGCTGGACCCACAGGGCAAGGCTGTATTAGGCGGACTTCATAACCTCGGACTGAATCATATCGGAGATGTACGGATTGGCAAAAGAATAACACTTCAGGTTGATGCTGAAAGTGAAGCTGCTGCCCTGCAGGCTGGAGAACTTGCTGCTTCAAAGCTCCTGGCCAATCAGGTGATGGAGTCCTTTGAGGTTAGCATCATCTGAGGAATTCAATCCATTCATCATGTTGTATATCGTACCAACGCCAATAGGCAATCTTGCTGATATGACCTATAGAGCTGTTACGGTTTTACAGAAAGTGGACACTGTACTGGCTGAAGACACCAGAACATCAGGTGTCTTGCTTAAGCACTATGGCATAAGTAAGCCAATGCTTCCATATCACCAGCACAATGAACACAAAATAACCGGCAGGCTCATAGAAGAATTGCAGGCTGGCAAAACTTTTGCCCTCATCACAGATGCAGGAACCCCGGGCATTTCAGACCCAGCTTTTTTCATCATCAGGGAATGTATTAAAAGCAATATCCGCGTGGAATGTCTGCCTGGAGCAACCGCCTTTGTTCCTGCATTGGTGAACAGCGGACTCCCATCAGATCGCTTTTGTTTTGAAGGATTCCTTCCGTTGAAAAAAGGAAGACATACTTTACTAACCAGTCTTTCTACCGAACCCCGAACCATCATTCTCTATGAATCACCTGTGAGGCTTGTGAAAACACTGCTCCAGCTTATTACCTATTTTGGGGCAGACAGGCCATGTTCTGTTTCGAGGGAGTTATCTAAAAAATTTGAAGAGACAATACGCGGTACCCTTCAGGAAGTTCATGATCATTTTTCAAATAAAAGTGTTCGCGGAGAAATAGTCCTGCTCATTGGAGGCACACCCGATAAATAAGGTGCATGGCTTCGGCATCATATCATCATGGCTTGAACAGCAGGGCAGAAGCCCATTTCCATTTCAGGAGGAAACCTGGAAGCAGATAGCCGAAGGGAAAAGTGGACTGGTCAACGCCCCAACCGGGTGTGGCAAGACCTATGCCGTTTTTCTTGGCGCACTCATCAGGTTCATCAATGCTCATCCGGATAACTGGCAAACCCGAAGAAAAAATAAAATCCGACTGCTTTGGATTACCCCACTCAGGGCACTTGCAAAAGACATTGGTCGGGCGATGGAAGAGGTGATCAAATCTCTTGAAATGTCTTGGCAGGTCGGCATCAGAAATGGAGATACCCCAACAGCAGAAAGACAAAAACAACGCAATAACCTGCCTGAAATACTCATCATCACGCCGGAAAGTCTGCATATCCTGCTTTCCACAAAAGACCATGGATTACTTTTTGAAAACCTGGAAGTTATTGCAGTAGACGAATGGCATGAGCTGATGGGTTCTAAGCGAGGCGTACTTACTGAACTTGCCATAAGCAGAATCATCCATTGCAACAAAGTAATGTCTCCCTCTGTGTGGGGAATATCAGCAACCATTGGCAACCTCACAGAAGCCAGAGATGTTTTACTTGCACCTGTCCTTTTAAAAAATCCTGATGCTGATAACGGCATCATTATCAGGGCAGAAATTAACAAGCTGATCGAAGTCATCCCTTTGTTTCCCGAAGAAGTTGAAAGCTACCCATGGTCCGGCCACCTCGGTATTAAACTTGCCCGTCAGGTACTGCCAATCATTGAACAAAGCCGGTCTACGCTTATTTTCATCAATACCCGAGGCATGAGTGAGATCTGGTACCAGACTTTATTACAGATTGCACCAGAGCTGGCAGGAGTTATTGCGCTGCATCATGGGAGCATTGATAAAGAGCTGCGTTTCTGGGTGGAAGATGCTTTGCACGCGGGTAAGCTAAAAGCCGTGGTTTGTACTGCCAGCCTGGATCTTGGTGTTGATTTCAGGCCTGTTGAAACAATCATTCAGGTTGGATCTCCCAAAGGTGTTGCCAGATTTCTTCAAAGGGCAGGCAGAAGTGGCCATGCTCCCGGAGAAAAAAGCAAAATTTATTTTCTGCCAACACATTCGCTGGAACTGCTGGAAGCAGCCGCACTGCAGGATGCAATCCATGAGAAACAGGTCGAGTCGAAACCACCGCTGCATTTGTGTTTTGATGTATTAACACAATACCTGTGCACGCTTGCCGCCGGTGACGGGTTCCGTGCTGAAGAGATTTATAATCAGGTAACACATACACATTGTTTTAGTGAAATGACCTTTGAAGAGTGGCATAAAGTATTGCAATACATAACAACTGGAGGCAATGCACTCTTGGAATATGATGAATATCAAAAAGTAATCATTGATTCAGGAACATTCAGCATGCCGGGAAGAAGGACTGTGATGAGACACCGCATGTCAATTGGCACAATTGTAAGCGACGCCATGATGAAAGTGAAGTGGCTAAGTGGCGGATATGTAGGTGTAATTGAAGAATGGTTTATTTCAAAACTAAAACCCGGAGATGTATTCTCTCTGGCAGGCAGAAACCTGGAACTTGTTTCGATCAAAGACATGACAGTACAGGTGCGCAAAAGCAATGCTAAAAAGTCTATTGTCCCCTCCTGGATGGGTGGCAGGATGCCACTTTCAGCAAACCTGGGCGCTTTGCTGCGAAAAAAACTAACTGATGCTAGCAAAGGAGATTCAGAGGATTTAATCCTGCAAAAACTGGAACCAATATTTACACTTCAACAATCCATCTCAGCCATTCCAGGCAAAGAAGAACTGCTGATTGAGCTTATACATACAAAGGATGGCTACCATCTTTTCTGCCATACATTTGAGGGAAGGCTTGTAAATGAAGCCATGGCGGCAATCCTGGCCTGGAGAATATCAAGGATTCATCCCATTACATTTTCCTTTGCCATGAACGATTACAGTTTTGAATTGCTGAGTGACCAGCCAATACCCCTGAATGAAGAAAACGTATACCAACTTTTTTCAACGGAAAATTTAACTGAAGATATTCAGCGCAGCGTAAATGCAACAGAGATGGCGAAAAGGAAGTTCAGGGATATTGCAGTGATTGGTGGACTGGTTTTTCAGGGTATGCCGGGGGAACAGAAAAAAGCAAGGCACCTGCAATCATCCTCATCACTTCTATTCAATGTATTCCTGGAGTATGATGCGGATAATATACTGTTGAGACAGGCATTTCAGGAAGTGATGGACAGTCAGATGGAAGAAAGCAGATTACGTGAAATGCTCAAACGTATTGCAAATTCCAGTATTATCATCACACATCCCGAAAAGCTCACCCCCTTTTCTTTTCCTGTAAAAGTTGACTCCATGCGCGAAAGCATGTCTTCAGAAAAACTGGAAGACCGAATCAGAAAAATGATCACCGAATCTCAACGGTAAATGAGAGCCCTCAACGTTAATTCAATCCCAGTTTTTGAAGTCCGGACTTACCCATCATTTTACCAAGCTGCTGGCCATTGGTTATGCCATCCATAAAATGAATACCACCAAAAAACCTGGATCGACTTGCTTCTTCGGCTGCTTCATAAAATGAGCTGTATTTGCGGTCTGGCAACCCATAACGACGTTCAACAGTATCCGTATAATTGATGCCATCACCCAACATAGCCGTTAAAACTTCAGCTGCAGCAGTTGAAACAACCGAGTGTCCACTGGGGTATTCGGGAAAAGGTGGCGTTTGCAAGAAGGGTTTCCAGGTGGGATCAATAAGCTTCCGAATGGCTGTCTCGGGTCTGATGCGGTTTGTGAGGTATTTCACCCGCCAGCATAACCAAAATGCATCCATCATACAGATACTAACTGCAGCTCTGAGTTGGATGCTGGCAAAAAGATTTAAATTTTTAGTCTTTGCAGCTATTCCTGCAATGCCCATCCAATGTGCACCGGGAGATATTTTTTTTAAACCAACAAGCAAATGGCCATTTTCAGACAGTGCAAACGGATTACAATCCCAAAAGGCTGCGATATCATGATTACCCCCGTTTTTATCTGCATCATAAACAGCAAGTGCTGCTTGATAAAATGCCGATTGCTTGCTAGTACTGTATGCAACAGGGGGAGGAATAGTATAAGGAATCAGATTTGCTGTATCGAGGGTGAATGGTCTGATACGGCTGAAATAAGGCTCAACTGCAGCAAAATAACCTGGTGGAGTTGGATACCACTGTCCCTCAACTTTACCGGGTGTGAAGCGGCTCAATGCACTTAGTTTGCTGTACCCATCCTGCCTGGCATAAACCATAACATGGTCTGCAATGCGTTTTGACAATTTAAGACTGGAATCAAACTGAGATGCAGAACATCCTTCATCCAGGCAGGAATCTTTAAAGCGTTTGATCCAATCTCGCATCAGGGTTCCGGAAGGCTGAATACTTGCAGCTACTTCTGCCATCGCCAGCGCTGTACTTAATCCTGGATCGGCATCCGTAATTACCGGACCATCATATTTCCTGTAATTATTGAGGCTGTCTGTAAAATTATTGACGGAAGGCTCAAATAAGGTAATGGTCTGAAATCCAGCCAGACATATATATGCATAAAACCGCGCTGCAAGTGGTGGATTGGTAACATCATGTACCATCATTTCGGTAGATTGCTCCAATACCTGATCAATGACTTGCGGCTGCTCAACCTTGAAGTCTGCCTGAGGCGCAG
>CANHUF010000047.1 GCA_947463715.1 Sphingobacteriales bacterium | reverse complement strand
TGTTGAAGTCTGATTCTCTGAGTCATACGTTGTTTGATGTTAAGTCCAGCACAACAGTATATGCTGTTTCCCGAAATCTGACAACAGGTTGTGTGTCTGCCCGGATACCTGTTGTAGCTACCATCAATGCTGTTCCAGAAGCTCCACAAGCAACAGATGCTGCAAGGTGTCTTGCAGGAACAGTTCAGCTGGATGCCGTTACAGCATCAGGATCCATTGCAGACTGGTATGCTGCAGCAGCAGGTGGAATTGTGCTCGCAGGTGGCTCAGGGACAAATCAGTTTAATACGCCTGCTATTTCAGCTTCCACAACATATTTTGCACAGTCGAGAAACCTCCAGACTGGCTGTTTATCTGCTTCACGTACTCCTGTTACCGCTAAGGTTGATGTGCTTTCAGTATCAGGTTCAATTACAGGAGCCAAAGAAGTATGTGCAGGTTCAAACAATACTCAACTTATACTTAGTGGACAAAGAGGTGTTATTCAATGGCAGTCTTCAACAGATAACATATCATTTAATGATATTGCTGGTGCAAACCAGATCAGTTTTAATGCGATAGATTTGAATATTGATACCTATTTTAAGGTGGTTTTAAAAAATGGAGTTTGTGATGCTGTTCTGTCTCCGGTTGTAAAAATGTTGGTTTCTCAACCATCAGCATCGGGTGTAATTACGGGAATGAAAGCCGTTTGTGCTGAAAAAAATGCCACAGTTCTAAGGGTCACGGGAACCAATGGTAATATTCAATGGCAATCATCCATCAACCGGACAATCTTTAATGATATCGTTGGCGCAACAGCCGATTCATTGCAAACCCTGAATTTATTGCGTACAACATATTACAGAGTCGTAGTAAAAAATGGCGTTTGTATAAATTCAACCAGTACTGAGGTAACTCAGACGGTAAATCCGCTGCCACCAGCACCCGTAACAGAAGACGGAACCAGATGTGGAACAGGACAAATTCTACTCAAAGCATTTTCTCCAACGGGTGTATCGAATGTAATCGATTGGTATGCCGATTCAATACGAGGTACCAGTCCTCCTCTCAGAATTAACAATACGCTTTTTGTTACTCCGAATGTAACCGGCACAAAATACTACTATGCGGAGTCGAGAAACAGGATCACACAATGCGTTTCTGCCTCACGTGTTGCCGCCCTTGCTGAAATCATTCCATTTGCAAAAACAGGAACAATTGCCGGTGATACCATAGTTTGTGCGGGAATAAATGAAACGGGATTAAAAATATCTGGATATGAGGGACGAATCCAGTGGCAAATGTCAACAAATAAAATCAATTTTGCAGATATTTTAAATGCAAAGTCAGATAGTATAACGGCCTTAAACCTGAATCAAACGCATTATTATAGGGTCTTACTCAATGCTGATAATGGTTGCAATCCTTCAATAACAGATACTTTTAGCATCCTTGCTCCTCAACCCAGTTTTGCAGGTACTATTTCAGGTGTTCAGGAAGTATGTTCGGGTGCTGACAGTATTGCTTTGACCTTATCTGGTTTTGTTGGAAATATTCAATGGCAATCTTCTGTTGATTCTGTTTCTTTCACTGATATTAATCTGGCTGCTGATTCAATCCTTCAGCTTAATCGCCTTACGCAATCTACTTTTTACAGAGTAAAATCAATAAGTGGTATCTGTACCCCAGATACGGGAGGTAGTGTCAAAATTTTGGTTAATAGCTTGCCAGCTGCTCCTGTTGTAAAAGATGTTGTCAATTGCAGGGTTGGTCCGGTTGAATTAAATGCGATTTCGGCTGAAGGTTCTACCACCGACTGGTTTGCACTACCTGTAGGGGGGGAGATTGTCAATCGTGGACAAAGTACTGGAAGTTATATCACCGATACACTGAATTCGACTGCATTTTTCTATGTGCAGGCAAGAAACTTGGCAACAGGATGTTTATCACCTGAAAGAACAAAAGTAACTGCACTTTTTGATCCTGCTGCGATTCCCACCATTGCGGGTGACCCAGGATTGTGTAAAGGTGATTCTCTTATTTTGAAAACAGATCAGGTTTATGGACTCCAGTGGTTACTAAATGGTGATACATTAGCTGGAGTTAAATCTCAATCAGTTGTGATCAAGCAGTTTGGTGACTATAAGGTGGTATTTACCAATACGAGCGGATGTAGTAATGAATCTGCAATGAAGACAGTGCTTGGATATCCAGATATTCTCGGGAATTTTGTCAAGCCAGAAAAAACAGATATCTGTGATGGATATGCATTGAAATTGTCTGCAAATGGAAGTTTTGCATATCAGTGGTACATGAATGGAGTGAAAGTGACAGATTCAATTTCCGATACCTATAACGCCAGAATTGCAGGAACTTATGCATTGCAATATATTTCTGATAAAGGGTGTAAAGTGATGGATCCGGACAGTATCAGGTTAAGATTAATTAAAACACCTGATGCCAAATATTCAATAGGGCCCACCACTTGTATCAATCTGCCCGTTGAATTCATCAATAAAAGCAGTGTTACAGAAAGTGGTATAGTTAGTTACAATTGGGAGTTTGGGAATGGTAAAAAAGATACAGGATATGTGATGCAACATATTTACGACAAGCCAGGCCTATACATGACCAGGCTTGTTGTAACACCTGCTTCCTGTCTGATGCTTGCTGATACAGCATTGCTTTATGTGAAGGTGGAAAGTCCGCTACCTGCAATCAGGTATCCTGCAGTTAATGCGGTAATCAACAAAGCAATGGCATTACAGGCCAGAGACTTTGGTAGTAAGTACCAATGGTTCCCTGCAACCGGATTGTCCAGTGCCGTTGTTAAAAACCCTGAAGCCAGACTGACGCAGCAGCAGGACTATCGAATAGCTATTACCACAACGGCTGGTTGTACAACAACAGACTCCTTGTTGGTAAGGGTATTCCGTGAAAATGACATCATGGTTCCTGAAGGATTTAGTCCAAATTCCGATGGTCAGAATGACAAACTATACCCATTCCTCATTGGTATAAAACAAATGAATATGTTCAGGGTGTATGACAGGTGGGGGAATCTCATTTACGACAATAAACTTGCAACCAGCTCAACAGGTTGGGATGGATTCTTCAAGGGAAGTCCATTACCAGCAGGTCCATATGTCTGGATGGGTGAGGGGGTTGATGTTGATGACAAAGTAATCCGCAGAACAGGGACTGTCATGCTGATTCGGTAAAACAAAGTTTAAATCACTCAAGCAGTTTGACAACCCGGGTAAGTTTTCCTTCCGCATTAACGCCTTCAAGAACAATTTGTAATCGCTTACTGATGTCATTGTTGAAAAACTGTATTCGGAAACGGGGACTTTTTTTATTCGTTATCACATATGGATTCCAGTAAAGTGTTGACCGGATATCTGTTTCAGGATTTTCATTTGGGTTATCGTATTGAGGATTGTAAAACTCTTTAAATCTTGTAAATCCACTTATTAATGAAGATAGCATCCCTTTGCTGTTCTTACTGTTATCTGCTCTTGAGTCTCCCCCCTTTTTGGTATAGATGGCGATAGCACCGCCTCCGCCTCCTCCAAATGAACCAAAAAATGGAGGTCTGAATACTTTAACCATCGCAATATCCCTGATGCTCAGAGACAGCACCATATCCGGACCAACCTGCTGTTGATCAAGGAAAACATCTGGAGTTCCTCCTCTCCAGCTCATAGAAACGCCACCCGGACCTCCGCCTCTGCTTATTTGCAAACCCGGCACCCTGCCTTGCAGATAAGACAATATGTCAAATCCTGATGCAGCAGCAGGGTCATTCAAGAGATCAAAAACAAAAGCATCACCACCTGCAAATAGTCCGGTTGCATAGCGCTGATCAACCACATCCTCTTTTGGCTTTACTCTTGATTTAATTATTACTTCCTGAAGTGTTTTATAAGATGACCTTTTTTTCCATTCTTCCTGCATGGCAAGAAATTGATTCATACGCAATCTTGCGAGACTGTCATTCCAATTTATAAGTTTTTCAGCTTCTTCAATTTTAAGTGCTTTGGATGAAGGTTTTATGAGCCCATTGTCAAATTGAACCTGCGCAATGTCATTTAGTCGCTGATTTTGGTTGAAACTGTAAAAAATACGGGCGGTATCATAAAAAAACTGATCCTTGTTTTCAAAGTTTCCATCTTTGGAAACAGGTTGAAAAACAAAATTTTTACTGCTGTCTTTATACTGGATGATTAGGTTGAGCAAAAGGTCGTTTACACTGGTATTTTTCAAGCCATAAACTTTTCCTGAAATCTTCATCCTGTCTGTTTCAAGCGGATATTTATAGGTTGGTCCAATTCCAGCTTTAATTTTTTCCCAGTCAAATCTTCTCCAGCCGTGTGTTAACATGACCAGGTCTAAATTAGCCATCACTGTATCAGAATCACTGGACAAATAATAACCCGGATTATAGATCTTTCCTTTGATTTCATTGCTCAGTAAAAGATCTGAGTATATTGTTTGTGTGTTTGTTAAAGGTTCTAAGTTGGCATCTGTTACTGAAACAGATAAATTTGTGGAAGTTGTATCTGTAACATAAACATCAAATACATTCTTACCCCTTTTTGTAAGGGTTACCAGTTGTGTAAGGATTTTTGCACTGAATTCATGCGTACGGTTATTGATAAATACAACTCGCTCAGCTACTGGATTCCATGCTGAAGAGAACAGGGTAAACTGTAAAACCCCTGTATTTAATTCTGATATGGGAATATTGGCGCTGAGTGATGTGCGGTCTGTTGCATTGAGATTTACTTTAAATAAAATATTCTGATTCATGTGAACAAGCAGGTTCATTACTTTCAATTCCTCTGCTATTGTTGGTGTTCGGTTTACGGTAATTGTTGCGAATTCATTACTTGTTTTTACAGAGAGTATAACACCTTCAGTTTTGGACGGAGGAATTTCAGTGATACCTGAATTTCCATTGTTGTCGGTCCATTTTACATGGTATTTTTCACCAGATTTTGGCTGAAGCATGAAGCTGCCCATCCCATCATGCTTTATTTTTAATGTATCCAGTACTTTGTTTTTATCATTAAAAAGGTAGGCTTTCAGCTTCACTGGTTGTCCGCGGTTATCAGCCGACTTAAATGCAATCCTGCTTGATAGCCCATTTACAAGATCTCCTCCTTCCGGGAATACAGTAAATTGAGTTTTCAGGATATTAATTTTATTGTCTGCAATTTGTCCTGCAGTATTAACCGGAATATCTTTCGAATATTGAAAATCTGGTTCATCATTCAGCGTCCATTGGGTATACACCTTTAAGCGGATAAAATTTCCTGAATAATCAGCAGGTAATTCAAAAGATCCTTTTGATGTAGATTGAAAAAGGGGAGCTACTGTTTGTCTGATTAGCTTTCCTGTTGTGTCATACCATTCCGCATAAACATTCTTACTCAACTGCGTCAATCCCCTGTCATCAAGGATATAAACTTTGTACCATATCGTTTCTTCCTGATTGTATGCAGATTTATCGAAGTGAACGTGGATGCGTTCTTTTGGGAATCCCTCTGCATAAATATACATCATAGAGTCAATCACCTGCTCCTTTGTTTGTCCGGCTGTTAAAAGTGGGACCAGTAATGCAATGACTACGGAAAATCTGATCAACATACTCGGTTTAATTTGAGCATTAAAAATAATGCATAAAATGCAGTTTATCAGTATTGCAAAAAAAAGCCCCGATTGAAATCGGGGCCGTCTTGGCTGCTGTATCCAGCTTTTTCTGAATTGTTACTGCGTTGGACCGGTATAACCGTCGCTCAATGTTTTCATGAATGCTACTATTGCTGCTTCCTGGTTGGCTGTTAGTCCGAGTCCGCCAACACCATGGAAGTCCATGTTAAAGGGGTATTCAGGTGATGCCCAGGGAACACCATTCCAACCCGCTCCAAGTACGTCACGTGTATTGTAAAAGTGTACCACCTCTTCTAGAGAGGAGAAAACACCATTGTGCATGAAGCGTTGAGCCTTACCTACATTGCGCAAGGTGGGTGTTTTGAATTTGCCATACTGCAGTCTGGCAAGTGATCTCCAGGTGGGATTGGTAGATGTTTCCAGCATAGCTCCCAATCCGGGATCAGCAGATACATTTCCTCCAGGATTGTTGAGGTTGGCGGGTATGCCATCATTGAAATACATGAATGTGGTGAATGGATCTCCAACAGGAGGTTCTACATTGGCCAACCTGCCTTGTGTGTGGCAGTCATAACATTCTCCACCTGGAGCAGGGGCAATAAATAAAGCCAAACCTTCTTTTTCCAATGGAGTCAAGGTAGCCTTACCTGCTTTATATGCATCATATTTGGAGGAGAACTGATTTACTTCATTAGATGCTTCATAAGCTGCAATGGCTTGTCCAACCCTGTCATAGTTCAAAGCTGTTTGCTCAGCAGTGAGGTTGTTGATGTCTGGACTGCCAAAAGCGGCCTGCCAAAGTGCAATATAAGCCCTGTTATTCCTTAATTTACCCAATACCTGAGCAGGATTGGTATGATTTTGTTCCTTGTCTGCTAGAAATGGACCCAGTGCCTGCTCAGCTGCTGTGCTGTTCAGACGGTGTCCTGTTGCACGACCATCCCAGAACAATCCACCCTGGAAAATTTGTGCAGGACCAATACCCAATGCAATGTCTAATGCGTCTGGTGGAACTGTTGTCAATGTAAATAATGGACTCATGGTTGCGTATGCAGCGGTTGGTGGTTTTCTGCGCCCAAATGCTCCGGCTACGGCGCCTTCACCGATACCTGCTACGAAACCACGCTGGAATCCCTGCGCTGAAGCTGCACCACCTGTGGGAACACTTCCAAAACCGGAAAAGCCAACTTGTGGGGCATGACAAGAACCGCAGGATTGAACACCAACTGGTTCTGATAAACGGGCATCAAAGAAAATCTGTTTGCCCAGTTGCTGCAAGGGTGTAAGTGTCGTTTTTTTTACGGCACGCGCACTTTCAATTTCTAAAGCGGATTCAGAAACATCTTTGGAACAAGAATCCAGGAGGAGTACGGACAAAAACGTTACTGCAAGTGTTTGCAGTTTTTTACTGTGTAACATAGTTTATTTTTTAAAATGTCAGAAAAGAAGTTACAACAGTCTTTCTAAGGAATTGGGCGGATAATTCAGGGGGGATTGGAGTGGCTCTAGAGGAATTGGATTTGTGGAGCGCGTTATTGTTTTGTAAATGTATAGGGAAGCTTTGATGATTGTAAAAAATTTGTAATAAAGTTGTATTGAATGTTTCGATAGGATTAAAATAGTTATAAACCATTGAAAAATGTCAAATGCTGAAATGTAGTCTGATAAAGGGTTCCAGCCTTATTTGGTAAAATGCAAAAAGGGGCCTGCCGAAGGCAGGCCCCTTTTTTGAGGGATACGGGTTAAGATATATTTATTGGGTAGGGCCAGTATAGCCGTCGCTGAGGGTTTTCATGAAAGCCACAAGTGCTTCCTCTTGACGTGCTGTAAGTCCGAGTCCGCCAACACCATGGAAATCCATGTTGAAGGGGTATTCAGGTGCTGCCCAAGGAACTCCATTCCAACCAGCTCCAAAAACATCACGGGTATTGTAGAAGTGTGTAACTTCTTCCAAAGAAGCCATTGACCCGTTGTGCATGAAACGTTGCATTTTGCCAACATTTCTGAGGGTAGGTGTTTTGAATCTGCCAAAGTTCTCAGCAGCTTTAGCTCTCCATTCAGGATTGGTTGAAGTTTCAAGGAAACCACCAAGTCCTGGATCTGGAGTAACGTTACCGCCTGGGTTACGTTTGTTGGAAGGGATTCCATCATTGTGATACATGAAATCAGTGAATGGATCACCTGCTGGTGGTTCAACATTAGCTAATCCCGCAGCTGTATGGCAATCATAACACTCTCCACCATTTGGAGCTGGGGCAATGAATATGGCCAATCCTTCTGCTTCAAGGGGTGTAAGTGATGCTGCACCACGCTTATATGCATCATATTTGGAGCTGAATTGGTTAACTGCAGGAGAAGCCTCATATGCAGCAACAGCCTCACCTATTTTGTCATAATTCGCGGCAATTTGAGTTGGTGTCAGGTTGCTGATGTCAGGTGTTCCAAAAGCAGCCTGCCAAAGTGCAATGTAAGCACGATTACTCCTGAGCTTTGCCAAAACTGAAGCAGGATTTGGATGGTTCTGCTCTTTATCAGCAAGAAACGGACCAAGAGCCTGTTCTGCAGTAGGACTGCCTAAACGAAGGCCGGTAGCTCTTCCGTCCCAGAAATTACCACCCATGAATTGTGGTGCAGGAATGATTCCAGCTGCTATTTCTTCAGGATCAGGTTGAACTGCAACCAGGGAAAATACAGGACTCATGCTTGCATAAGCAGCACTTGGTGGTCTTCTTCTGCCAAATGCGCCGGCAATGGCACCTTCACCTACACCAGCAACAAAACCGCGTTTGAAACCTTGCGCAGCAGCTGCACCGCTAATGGGGATATCACCAAATCCGGTGAAACCTACCTGAGGAGTGTGGCAGGAAGCACAGGCCTGAACACCCATTGGTTCAGAAAGGCGAGCATCAAAGAAAATTTGTTTTCCAAGAGTCTGTAAGGGTGTGAGCGTGTCTTTTCTTCTGGCACGGGCGCTTTCAATTTCGAGTGCTGAATCTGCAATGTCTTTTTTACAGGAATCCAACACGAATACGGATAACAACAAGACTGCAGCTGTGTGCAGCTTTCGACTGTGTAACATAGTAATTTTTTTAATTCAAAAAAGAGGAGTTACGGCAGTCTTTCTTTGGAATTGGAGTAGGAAATTCTAAGGATGTGTTGGAATGTAGAAGAAGATTTTCCGGAGGATTGGATATAGAGTTTATCTATGAAGAATTCGAAGATCACAATCATTTTCTTATCCACCAAAAAAAAGTTATATATTTTTTATGATTAATATAATAATTCATTATATGTGTATTGATATGACATTAATTAATGGGTATATATTAAACAAGCGCCCCCCGCATTGCGGGGGGCGCTTGTTTAATACTAAAGTTCTGAGCGTAATTTATTGTGCAGGTCCGGTAAAACCGTCATCAAGTGTTTTCATGAAAGCTACAAGTGCTGCTTCCTGATGTGCTGTAAGTCCCAGTCCGCCTACACCATGGAAATCCATGTTGAAAGGATATTCAGGTGCTGCCCAGGGAACTCCGTTCCAGCCTGCTCCAAACACATCACGTGTATTGTAGAAGTGTGTAACTTCTTCCAGGGAAGCCATTGCACCGTTGTGCATGAAACGCTGCATTTTGCCAACATTTCTGAGCGTAGGTGTTTTAAACCTGCCAAAGTTTTCAGCAGCTTTAGCTTGCCATGCAGGATTAGTTGAAGTTTCAAGGAAACCACCAAGTCCTGGATCGGGAGTAACGTTACCGCCCGGGTTACGATTGTTTGCAGGTATACCATCATTGTGGAACATGAAATCTGTAAATGCATCACCTGCTGGTGGTTCAACGTTGGCAAGTCCGGCTTGTGTATGACAATCATAACACTCACCTCCATTTGGAGCAGGAGCTATAAATATGGCAAGACCCTCTGCCTCAAGTGGCGTTAATGAAGCTGTACCACGCTTGTATGCATCATATTTTGAGCTGAACTGGTTAACTTCAACAGAGGCTTCATATGCTGCTACTGCAGTACCTACACGGTCATAGTTCAGGTTGATCTGTGCGGTAGTCAGGTTATTGATATCTGGAGTTCCAAAAGCAGCCTGCCAGAGTGCAATATAAGCACGGTTGCTTCTCAGTTTGGCAAGTACAGCTGCAGGACTAGGATGATTTTGCTCCTTGTCTGCCAGGAATGGACCAAGTGCTTGTTCTGCAGCTGGGTTTCCAAGGCGGAGACCTGTTGCACGTCCGTCCCAGAAATTACCACCCATGAACTGTGGTGCTGGAATAATACCGGCTGCAATTTCTTCTGGGTCAGGTTGAACAGCTATCAAAGCGAAAACCGGACTCATGCTTGCATAAGCAGCACTTGGTGGTCTTCTTCTTCCAAAGGCACCAGCAGGAGCACCTTCGCCAATACCGGCAACAAAGCCACGTTTGAAGCCCTGAGCTGCTGCTGCACCGCCTGTTGGAATGTCGCCAAAGCCAGAGAAACCTACCTGTGGAGCATGACATGAAGCACATGCCTGAACACCTACTGGTTCAGAAAGACGGGCATCAAAGAAAATTTGTTTACCAAGTTGTTCTAAGGCTGTAAGGTTTGTGCGGGTTCTTGCCCTTGCCTGGTCAAATTCAGGTTCAACGGACAAATCTTTTTTACAAGAATCGAGTAAAAGAACAGAGAAAAATAATACAACTACGGTTTGTAGTTTTCGGCTGTGTAACATAAGTAATTATTTAATTCAGAAAAAGAGTTACTACAGTCTTTCGGAGGTATTGGTGTAATGGATTTTGTTAACTTGTCATTAACATCTCAAATATGTTCACATAAATTGATAAGTGCAAGTTTTTCATAAGTTTTTTTTATATGATTTTTTGCAGTGAGAATATGTATCAGATTATGTATTTAAATATATGAATATCAATTAATTATGTTTCTTCAGATATGCATACAAACAAAAAAGCCCTGCATCGCTGCAGGGCTTAAGCTGTATATTGCTTTGTTCTGATAGGCTTATTGAACCGGGGTGGTGTAACCGTCGTCAAGCGTTTTCATGAAGGCTACGATGGCTGCTTCCTGAGGGGCAGTGAGCCCAAGACCACCAAGGTGCTCTCTGTCCATAGTTGGTAAGTATTCAGGCAGTCCCCATGCTCTTCCGTTAAAACCTGCACCAAACACGTCGCGGGTATTGTAGAAGTGTACTACTTCCTCCAGGGTGCGGAAGGCGCCATTGTGCATGAAGCGTTGTGCTTTGCCTACGTTGCGGAGGGTAGGTGTTTTGAACTTACCCATTTCCTGTGCGGCCATAGCTCTCCACTGAGGGTTGGCTGCTGTGGCCAGGAATCCACCCAGGCCCGGATCAGGAGCGGTATTGCCACCAGGATTGTCAGGATTTACAGGCATACCGATATTGTGGTAAGCGAAGTCAGTGAAGAGTTCACCAGCCTGGAAGGGCCTGTTCTTGTTACCACCGGTTGAGTTGTGGCAGGCACGGCATCCAGCTTCATTGAGGAAAAGACGCTGTCCTTCCAATTCCTGTGCAGTGAGTGTGATCCTTCCGGCTTTGTAAGCATCC
>CANHUF010000046.1 GCA_947463715.1 Sphingobacteriales bacterium | reverse complement strand
GGAAAACAAGTTTAGATGAATTGCCACAGTTGTTCAATGTTCTTAAAGGGGATATGTCTCTTGTAGGTAACAGACCACTGCCGCTATATGAAGCATCTTCTCTTACAACCAATGCTTTTATTCCCAGATTCATGGCTCCAGCCGGAATCACTGGATTGTGGCAGGTTACGAAGAGGGGTTATGAGAAAATGTCGGCTAATGAGCGTATTAACCTGGACATCCTGTACGCAAAGAAAAGATCATTTTTCCTTGATCTTAAAATCATGATGTTGACACCGCTTGCACTGTTTCAGGAATCGGATGCATGAATTAATTGTTTGATTTTCTGAGCATTATAATTATTTTTACGTATCCTAATTTTGCCTTTTAATGTCTTTAAGCTCTTCTCCATTAGTCTCTGTAGTTACTTTAACCTGGAATACCACATCCATAACATGTGATTTTCTAAGGTCAATCAATGCGCAAAGTAATTACTCCAACCTTGAAATTATTATTGTGGACAATGGATCAAAGGAAGATCCAACTGAAGCATTTATGGCAATAAGGCCTGATGTTAAAGTGATACGCAATGACAGAAACCTTGGCTTCACCGGAGGCAACAATATTGGTATCAGCGCTGCGAAAGGCGATTATTTGTTCATTGTTAATAATGATACTGAATTCACGCCTGGACTGATTGAAGGACTGATTGAAGTTTTTCAACATTATCCGGATGCAGGTATGGTTAGTCCAAAATTCCATTATTACTTTCATAAAGGTATTATAGAGTATGCAGGGTATAACCTCGTTAATCCATTTACTGGGAGAAACAGTATGGTTGGCTGCAGGGAAAAGGATAATGGTCAATATGAGGAAATCAGGGTAACAAATTATGCTCATGGAGGTGGTATGATGGTCCCCAAAAAGGTGATTGACGAAGTAGGGATGTTGCCTGATGAGTTTTTCATATATTATGAGGAGCTTGACTGGAGTGAGCAGATTAAAAGGGCAGGCTACAAGATTTATTATCAACCCAGGTCGCTCATCTACCACAAGGAATCAATGACTACCGGAAAGGAGAGTCCGTTCAAGGCTTTTTATCATACCCGGAACCGCATTTTGTTCATGATTAGAAACATGAACTTCTTTCAGCGTTCAGTTTTTTTGCTTTATTTCAGTTTATTCACGGTCCCCAAGAACACCCTGAAATTCATATTCAATAAACAATTTCAACATCTGAAATCTTTCTGGAAAGGCATCTTATGGCATTTCAATAATGAAATTACTTTTAATCATTAAGTTGTGTGTGGAATAGCCGGGTTTTTGGATTTTAATAAACAAACATCTGCTGCAGTCTTGCAACAGATGACTGACGCTTTAATTCACAGAGGGCCGGATGACTCAGGTTGTGAAGTCTATGATTTTCCTAATGTACAGGTTGGTTTTGGTCAGCGCAGATTATCGATACTGGATTTATCAGCATCCGGGCATCAGCCCATGCACTTTGGTGACTATACCGTTGACTATAATGGGGAAATTTATAATTTCATGGAGGTTCGGGCAGAATTAGAAAACTGTGGTTATACATTTGACTCATCCAGCGATACTGAAGTGATCCTGAAAAGCTATGACAAATGGGGGATGGACATGCTTCATCGTTTTAACGGGATGTTTGCGATAGCCTTACTTGATCGCCGGCAGGAAAAACTTTTTTTGGCAAGAGACAGGGCAGGTGTTAAACCGTTGCACATATACAGTAATTATAATCTCATACTTTTTGCTTCAGAATTAAAGTCATTTCACAAGCATCCAAAATTTGAGAAACAGATTGATGTCAATAGCCTGGCGCTTTATCTTCAGTATAGTTATATTCCTGCGCCTTATTCTATTTTCAGAAATACCAGAAAATTATTACCCGGACAATGGATGTCAGTTGATTTGAAATCTGGTTTCCAGAATGAGGTCTGTTACTGGAACATAGATGATTTTTATGCAAAGCCAAAATTAAATCTGAGCGATGGAGATGCTATACTTCAGACTGAATCAATCATGAAAAAGGCTTATGCCTACCGCATGGTATCTGATGTTCCGGTTGGCGTTTTTTTGAGTGGAGGATACGATAGTTCAAGTGTAGCTGCCCTGTTACAATCTGATCGAACAGAAAAACTGAAAACGTTTACAATTGGTTTTCAGGAAGCCAGTTTCAATGAGGCTCCTGAAGCAAAAAAAATAGCTAATTTTCTTGGAACTGATCATACAGAATGGTACGTATCTGCTAAAGATGCGGCAGCAGTTTTACCTCAGTTGCCTGAAATCTATGATGAGCCGTTTGCAGATAATTCAACTGTGCCAACGGTTTTGGTTAGTCAGCTCGCGTCAAAGCAGGTAAAAGTGGCACTAAGTGCTGATGGCGGGGATGAGATTTTTGGAGGATATCATAAGTTTAAACAGGCACAGAATTATACTGTTTCATTACCTAATTGGCTACAGGGTGTAATGAGCAGTACTATGTCATTGATTAATCCTGATCATCTTCCTTTTTTCAGGAACAGTTATAACTTTGCAACCCGGTATGAAAAGTTAAAGCTTATTTGGAAAGCCAAAGATCCTGTTCAGGCAGTAAGATATATCAGCCAGTACATAACTGAAAAGGAAGTCAATTCTTTCCTGGGTGTTGAATTTGATAGTTATGTAACGGAATTTTATAGAAACTGCAGGGCAGTTAACCCTAATGAGGTTGTCAATGACTTGCTTGCGCTGGATTTCAAAACTTTTCTGGTGAGTAACAACCTCAATAAAGTTGACAGGGCAACAATGTCTGTGGGGCTGGAAGGTCGTGAACCAATGCTTGATGTAAACCTTTTGGAATTCCTTACACAGTTGCCGTCAACATTTAAAATAAGACAAGGTAAAACGAAGTGGTTACTGAAGGAGGTGGTACATCGTCATATTCCAAAGGAATTGATGGTGAGGCCTAAGAAGCCATTCATAGCGCCACTTACAGTTTGGTTTAAAGATGAGTTGAAAGAACTGTTGGAGTATTATTTATCTCCTGAGAAGTTGGCAAAAACAGGTTTGTTTGATCCCGGACCCATTGTGTTGTTACGTGATCAATATCTTCGGGGTGAAAGGGTACAGTTTCAGAAACTGTGGCAGTTGCTTTCATTTCAACTTTGGTACAGCAGGTGGGTCGAGCAATTATAATCGTCAAAAGATAGAATATGAAAAAAAATGTGTTAGTAACAGGTGGTGCCGGGTTTATCGGTTCTCATGTAGTCAGATATTGTCTTGAGATGGGATTTGAAGTTATTGTACTTGATGACCTCAGTGGCGGCTTTGAAGATCATATTCCCGAAGGTGCACATTTTATTCAGGGGAGTGTTACCGATCACCTGCTCGTAACTAGTCTTTTTGAACAGTACAAATTTGACTATGTTTATCACCTTGCTGCGTATGCAGCTGAAGGACTTTCGCACTTTATCAGAAGGTTTAATTACAATACTAATCTTATTGGCAGTATTAACCTCATCAATGAATCGGTTAAGCATAAAGTAAAATGTTTCGTATTTACATCTTCCATTGCAGTTTATGGGAAAGGTCAACTGCCTATGACAGAAGACCTGAAGCCTGAACCTGAAGATCCCTACGGTGTTTCAAAGTATGCAGTAGAGATGGATTTGAAAGCTGCACACGAAATGTTTGGATTGAATTATGTCGTATTTCGTCCACACAATGTGTACGGTGAAAATCAGAACATTGGAGATAAGTATAGAAATGTTATCGGCATTTTCATGAATCAGATTATGCAGGGCAAGCAATTGACCATATTTGGTGATGGCATGCAAACAAGGGCGTTCAGTTACATAGATGATGTGGCAATCCCCATAGCAAAATGTGTTGATGTACCGGCTGCATACAATGAAGTTTTTAATATTGGTGCCGACCAGCCATATACAGTCAATGAACTTGCTCAGGTAGTTTGCAAACAATTTAATGTTGAAGCAAACATCAATTATCTTGCTGCCAGAAATGAGGTATTGCATGCATATGCAGATCATGCCAAGGCTCACAGGGTATTTGGAGCTCCTACAGGAATTGATCTTGCCGCCGGAATCAAAAAAATGGCTGAATGGGCAAAAGTAGTAGGTGCAAGAAAAAGCAAGGAGTTCGATAATATTGAAATAGCTGAAAAACTCCCTGATGGCTGGCAAATCAATTCCAAATAATTGTCTGTGAGTATTGCAAAGCCAATAAGGGTTTTACATGTGATCCGGCAGGGTCTTATTGGTGGGGGAGAATCTCACGTACTTACCTTGGTTGATAAGCTGGATGGCAAAAGCGTATCTTCATATGTACTGTCGTTTACAGACGGACCAATGGTGCAGCAATTGCGTGCCATGAATGTTCCCGTCCATGTGATTCCAATTAAAAACGCACTGGACTGGCGACTATATAGTGGAGTAAGGAAGTTCCTGATTGAAGAGCAGATTGCTTTAATTCATGCGCATGGTTCACGTGCTTGCGCTTTTATCATTATACTTGCAAGAATCCTAAAAATAAAAGTAATCTATACCATTCATGGTTGGTCATTTCATCCTGATCAATCGCCATGGGTTAAATTAATCAGAAGGACAGCAGAAAGAATAATAACAGGTTTGACAACAAAGAATATTTGTGTTTCAGACTCAAATTTGCAAACGGGACGGCAATTATATTCATCGTTTAAAGCTGAAGTTGTTAGGAATGGAATTGACTTGAACAGATTCAGCCCTGAAAATTGTCATCAGGACTATAGGAAAGAGTGGGATGTGCCAGAGGATGGGATAGTTATTCTTTTTGCCGCAAGAATGACAATTCAGAAACAGCCGCTGGTTGTTTTGAAGGCATTTGAAATTGCAGCAGAGAGTAATCCCAGGCTTTATCTGGTGATGGCGGGTGCTGGTGAGTTACTCCCTGAAGTCTATGCGAGTTTAAATGAAATGACATGCAGGACACGTGTCAGAATGCGACCATTTTACACGGATATGCCCGGAGTTTTAAAAAGTGCAGATATCGTTGTTTTGCCATCACTTTGGGAAGGACTTCCAATCGCATTACTTGAAGCGATGGCAATGAGTAAAGTGATTTTGGCAACAGCAGTAGATGGTACAAAAGAGTTGATAGAAACGGGTAAGAATGGTATTTTATTCAATGTGTCAAAGTCTATGGAAAATGATTTGGCTGGAGCTATCCAGGATGTTTCTCAGCATGATTTTTTATTCCAAAAACTCTCAGCGAATGCCCGTGAAACTGTTTTAAAAATATACAATGCTGAAATTATGGCTGGAAATATGCTCGGCGTTTATAATACCTGTCTTAATAAAGAATGACTATGGAATTCATAAGATTTACAGATGAGAAAAGGTTGAAATTTATTGCCCAATCGCTCGAGCAGTCAATAGTTAAAGGGGCTCAGGTCCTTGATATTGGGTGTGGAAATGGTATAATAAGCAGAAGGCTTGGTGAAATGGGATTTAATGTTTTGGGAGTTGATGTAAGTGAAAAGGCGATTGCAACGGCAAATTCATTAAATAAAAGGTCCAATGTCAGGTTTGAAGTTAAAAGTGCTGAACAATTGGTGGCAGATGGTCAAAAGTATGAGGCAATTATATGTAGTGAGGTCCTTGAACATTTGAATCAGCCTGAAAATCTGTTGAAGGTTCTTAGAATAATATTGGCAGAGCGTGGTGTTTTGATAGTTACAGTTCCTAATGGACTAGGGGGTAGAGAACTCTTTGTGACAAAGCCAGTTCAGGCCTTGATGATAAATTTTCCACGAAGCTGGAGGTGGCTTTCAATAATAAAAAGTGTTTTGGGGTATAAAGGAACAACCGTTCAAAGTGATGCAGATGATTTATCCCATATTCAATTTTTTACGGTTAAATCACTCGGAGTACTGGCCAATGAGGCTGGTTTTCGTATAGTGCAATGGAAGAAGTCGAATTTTATTGAGGATGTTTTTCCTGTTTCATTCATTACAAAAAGAGTCAGGGTATTACAAAAGCTGGATTGCAGCATTGCAGAAAAATTACCTTTAAGGCTTACTGGTGGATTTATGACAGTGTGGCAATAGTCAGATCAATTGATTCCTCTTTTTAAATTGAAATGCAAATTCTCCTTTTTCACTCTGACATCGTCTGCAGGATAAAAAGATTTGCCATTATTGAATTTTAGTAGGCGCCAATACTTTTCCCAATCAGAATGAATACCAGGCTCAACTTGTGAATTAGATTTTATGCACAAATAAATTTTTGATTTCCAGCTTACTACATCATCAGGGCCATAGGATACAGCTTTTCCTTTGTTTTTGCCAA
The DNA here is from genome assembly GCA_947463715.1 of Sphingobacteriales bacterium. Taxonomy (GTDB): domain Bacteria; phylum Bacteroidota; class Bacteroidia; order Chitinophagales; family Chitinophagaceae; genus Pollutibacter. The sequence continues at coordinate 5,152 of CANHUF010000046.1, read as the reverse complement.
TATTTAATTTGTCAGTCCAGAATTCAAAGAAATTAAAGCCATATCCATTTGTTGAATAGTTTTCGAAAACAACCTGCTCAATCATGGAAGTCTCATTCTGTTCCGTTGAATAAGCTGATTCAAAGTTTGTTGAAAAAAAATCCTTCTTGGACTTACCCTTCACCCACCTATTATATTTTAAAGTTCCTTGGCCTGCGTAGCCGCCTATTATCATAAACCTGGCCTCATCCTTGTCCTCATGCAATTTGTTATATTGAAATCCAGTTGCAACAAAATCATTCTTTGATATCGATAGCGTTAATCCTTCAAAGTTGGCTTTGTATGGACCAATATATGCACCAAGTCCGGATCTTGAATAAAGAAAAAGATTATTTTCAACGCTTATTTCTTTTGAATTTCCGGGATGATTATACCAATTTTCTTTTTCAAGAAATACCTGAAAAAGGGCATTTCCTCCGTTGATAATAATGTTATTGTAAAACTCAACTCCACCTGATACAAAACTTAGAGAAGCCCCAAAATCTTGATTGTCCATAAATGAGGAACGCCATTTCATACCACCATCAAGCACATTGTTATGTATTTTGGACTCTCCTGCTGTTTGTACAACCTGAAGCGCATCAAGCCCTGTCCGTAAAATTCTGTTATTATAGATTTCTACATTTTTGAATATACCCTGTTCGCCTTTTATAGAGGTATTGCCCATGTATATTCCTTCACCATTGGTGTCATGAATATAGCAATCGTGAATCTTTATATTTTCGCTTATATATTGCTCGTTATTTGCTTTTATTATATTAGAATATCCTCCATTTCCTGATTCAATGTATTCAAGTTCAAAGTCTGAGCTCATTTGTCTTGATTCAGTTCCCTTGATTTTCTTTGATGTTATTTCAAGGAGAAATTTACTGGTATTAAGCCATTTATTATCAATGAATATACCATATTTTCCTTGTGAATAAGCGTAACCTAAATCATGTCCTCTGTATGAAATATTTCCATTTTTTGCTTTGGGGTCATATTTGCCGGTTAATTTGAAATGCCTAAGTCCAGCAATCTTCAAGTGTCTTGTCTTGACCTGACCATCATAATTAGTAATGATAATTGGTTTATTCTTTGTTCCAGATGCGTTACATTCAATCCAGATTTCATCATACTCTCCTCCTTTGATAAAAATTTTTAGACCTGGAGTTAATTTGCTTTCAAAATCATCACCAAGGAGAATGATTTTTTTATTATTTTTTGATCTGTTAGCTCCCGTAATTAAGAGATCTCCTTTATTTACTTGGGGTATTTTATTTTTGTCATCTTGTGTTGCAAATCTGATAATATTTTCTTGGGAAAATACATTTAGAATAGTGCAAATTGCAGATAAAAATATTAGTAATCTCTTCTTTCTCATTTGGCTTACTTCACATTTGTTGTAGCTACTTTTGAAAGTGCAATATCTAAGGGAATTCCAAGTAATTCCTCAAGATTGAAAACTGCATAATTTATTTCTTTAAGCAGGATTATTTTTTTTGCAAGCAAATCATTATATTTTTTTGTAGCAGCTGTGAAAACCTCAAGATCAACCTGATTGTTCTCGAACATGGTATTGACCCTGTCCAGTAATATTTTTTCATCCTGTAGCAATGATTCCTGTAATGCAAGCAGATATTTATTACTGATATAATCCTGGTAATAAACCCTTACATTCCTTTTGATATTTAGTATAATAGTCTCCTGATTCAATTTGGCCTGTTCTACCGCAATTTTAGATTTGTTTACCGCACTCTTGTTTCCGGCAAACATGCCAAGAGGAAGTGAAAGGTTGATATTATACCTGGGCCAGAATGTATTAAACTGAGTATTGATTCCCAATGTTCTGGCTAGCGTAAATTCATTCAGGTTAAAGTTAGGTGTAACATGATTTAACCACGCTGATTTTGCTTTTTTGACATCTTCTGAGGCCATCTCTATTGACTTACCTGCGGACTGTACCATGTAGTTTTTGGCGCTAAGTTCTGCCAGTTTTTCTGCCACAGGGTCCTGCAGACTAAACCCAGGATTACTGATGTCATTAATGATAGACTGCGAGTATGAAGAATAAGAAATTATACTCAAAATAAGTATTAATAGTTGTCTCATTGTTTTTGTGTTTTTTTATTTAAAGATGATTTTGCTAGTATTGCTATTGCAGACATAAAAATAAAAGAATCAGGAAATTGTCCTACTGCAACTTGTGCGTATTGTGAAATCATATAAGTAAATACGCAAACTATTGCAATTAATAATAGTTTAGATGAATTCTCTTTTGCTTTTTCTTCGAAATAACGGGATATACCTATTTTTAAAATTATGAAATATTGAAAAAGATGCAATGCTAGTCCTATCCAACCCAATTCAATAGCTGTTTTCAAAAATCCGCTATCTGGCGGGAAGCCGGCAAGTGCATGCCCAGGGTTATATTTTTCTCCTCTTCCTTCACTTGTTCCTAATCCACCTCCAAATGGATGTGTATGTATATATGGCTGTATATTTGTTCTGTTTTTATCCCTTACTTTAAGGGAGGATTCATTTGATATTTCAAATGCACTTCTAATTCTGTTTAATGTAGGATTGCTGTATATAGGCAAGTAAAGTATTGCTATTATTCCGAAAAGGATAATTATTCCAAGAGCTATTGTGGAAATTTTATTGACCGTGAGAAACAAATAGAATGCGAAGCCAAGAATAAATGCAATATATGCTGTTCTTGTTCCTGAGTATGCCATTGCAAGTAATGCCAAAATCGCAAAAAATAAATAAATGAATCTTTTTTTTATTTTTTTTGTTAGAGCAGTGAGTATAAGAAAAATGTTACTTGTAACTGCCATTGTAATTCCAAAACTTGAAGGGTCAGAAAAAAGAGAAAACTTTCTTTTAACACCGCCTATCATAAATAGTAAATTTTTTCTGCTTTCAGATTTAAGTATCCATTCCAGTTCAAAATTGAAGAAGCCAATTTTCTGTTGAATGCATCCATAAACTGCAGAACATACTAGTAGTATTAGAATTAACTTTAAAAAATGAAAAAATTCATTTTCATTTCTCAATCCAGTATATATAATAAAAAAATATAAGAAAAGACTCAGTTGTCTTCTTATCTCTTCAAGCCATCCTAATTTAGAATTCATTTCTGGATTTATTACATTCATTATTGAATATAAAAAGAATATGATTAAACAAATTGTAATTGGTTCATTTAAGTAATTTCTTAAATTTATATTTTTGATTTTATGTGAAGTAAAGAGTCCTACTGCAGTTACCAAAGTTAGAATTTCAATTAATAGTCCCCAAGGAATATCAGTTTGAATTAATCTGTTTAATGTGAATATTGAAAAACCCAAAAGAGTTGTTATATATAGTCCAATTTTAAAATCATATATACATAAAAAGGCAATAAATAATCCTAAAACTAAGGATAGATATGTTAGGCCAGAACTATAATTTGAACTGCGCATCAGATACAGACCAGGTATCGAAAGAGAAATTGAAATAAAAATGCACCAATATTTAATGCTTATATTTTTATCTTGCATTTTGTGTTTTCTAAAAGAATATTATTTTTATGTAAATGGCTAAAAATAGTATCAGTACTAAAATTTCAATTAACAGTTTAAATATATTTTTATTTGAATTCATACATTTTGCATAAGACTGTATATTTTGTTTGTACATTTTTCCCAAGTGTTACTACGAACAAAATTTATACGGGTATTTACTTTATGTATATTATTTTCATTTATTGCAATATTAATCGCCTCTTCAAATTCTTCTATTTTATTATACAGGTATACAAGATCTGAAAAGGATATCATGAAATCAGTCTTTCTTGCAACTATAGGTTTTCCATAGTTTAGATATTCATCTATTTTTCTTGGATAATTACCATCAGTCATTCCATTTTTGAGTTGCGGATTAATGCACACGTCAATATGTTGCAGATATTTCCACAATTCAGTTTCTTTTTTTGTTCCAAGAAAATATACGTTAGATAAATCATTAAGTTTGGATTTTTGAAATTCTTCATCTTTCGGACCTATAAAAATCCAATTCCAGTCTTTTCTTTTTATGCAAATTTGCTCTATCATCTTTAAGTCAAGCCTGTAAGACACAATGTTGCCTACATAGCCGATATTGGGTTGTTGATTGGTGGGGAAGTCAGATGGCTTTTCTACTTGTTCGTCCTTGAATAGAGTAAAGTCGCAACCCTGTCCAATATCATGGCTATTCTTATTTAGTGGTTTTAAAAGTTTAGCAAGGAAAATAGAATTCGCAACAACTAAATCTGCTTTTGCTGCAATGCTGTCTTCGCAATACTGACCATGTTTGTTGAAATAAGAATGGGTCCTCAAATTATCTCTGATATAATAAATGAATTTGTCAGGCTTGAGAAAATCTTTAAGGTGTAGTCCTCTGAAAAAATCATTATCTATAAATAAAATGATTGCTTTAAATTGAAGTTGATTTATTGCTTTTGAAATTTCTTTCGCTAATTTTTTACCATTTAAATAATTGATGCGATTGAATAAAGTCGACGGTAAAAAATTACTCGATTCCATGACGGATTGAGTATTCAGTACAAATAGATCTGGATTTGTAATGGTGATCCATTCATAGTTAGCAGTCTTTTTTTTCTTTTTAATAAACTCTTTTAATTTGCTAGCTCTGTCAGGTGCACGGTTGACATAGAGCACTCTGTTATGCTTGGAAAATTCCAAAGCAAGGTTATAGGAATTACTACCTAGAGATTCTCCCCAATTCTGCAAACTCATCATTACAATGTCCCGGCCTTTCATTTTCTATTTTTTAATTTCAAGTTCCTCACTTGATATTTTATTGAGAACTGCTCCAATAAATTTATCAGGTACTGTTTTAAAAAAATTGATTGATTCTTTGTCAGAATGTTTGACAATCATACTGGCTGAGAATATTCCAATGATTCCCTCTGCGTATTTGGCCAGCTCTTTTGTATCAGTGAAACCGCTTAGTGGAGCTCCTTCCAAAAGGATAAAATCATATAATTTTAAAAGTTCAGGTAAATGTTCCAGTATATTGTCCTTTGGAAGGATTTCTGAAGGGGTATAATCTCCACCACGGCATCCGATAATATCAACATTTTCAAATC
>CANHUF010000045.1 GCA_947463715.1 Sphingobacteriales bacterium | reverse complement strand
TGATGGTAAGCCTACTACCTGGGGCAAATGGAATCCAGCTTACGTGAATGCTTTACCGATCGTGGTTGGCGACCGCAAACTCAACTCAAGCAACATAATTGCCATGTTGCAAACGGCTTATCACTTCACAGGCAAGTCAATTTACAAAACTAAAGCCTTCGAACTCATGGAACGCCATGGTTATCTTGAGAACCTCATGCGGCCCATGCGTGTGATTGGAGAAGCGGGCGATCTTTCCGATAAGCATGCGAAGATGCTTTCTGACGGATGGAACCACTCTGACGACGAGATGTATTTCCTGGGTTACTGGGGACTCTACCGCTATGCCTTCAACGATACCCTCAGGAACAAATACAAAGAAGCCATCATCGAGCATTGGCAGGCAGAGCGCCCTGAGAAGGAAGGGCTCTGGAACATCATGACTGCCATCACAGGCACAAGCACCTTTGATCTGTCCGAAGCTGTGCAATACTTGCAGGAGCATCCACTTGATCTGATCGACTGGAACATCTCGAACAGTCACCGGAAAGACATCGAGCTCCTAAATCAAAACTTCCGGGGGCAAACGATCAAAGAAGTGCTGCCACCTGATGAAAGACCGGTGCAAAGACACAACGCAAATATGTTCAACTTAGACAGCAAGAGTGGTGACGGCAATTCAGAGCATAGTGCAGGCGACATATGGTTGCTGCCCTATTGGATGGGCAGGTACCTTGGTGTAATTAGTGCGCCTGCCTTTTAAATGTACTTTGGGTTACTCCATGTAAATAGCAACAGTATCCCATATCTTTTCTGGCAAACTTGTAGCAATAAATACTTTATTCATGATTAAATTTAAACAACTTCAGGTAAAATAATAAAGCGCCCATGTTGTAACGGATAATAACAATGAACTGGAAATCAACACTGCGTTTTTGAATTCCCGGATATTGATGAATGCTAAAAAGCTCATCATTGCTGCAGGAAGAGCAAGTACCCTTGAATTGATATCAAAACCAAAAATCAGTATCAACATCAATAACTGTACTATCAAATACAAAACTGCAGACTTAAATTGAATGAACTCCTGCAGAAATTTTTCTCCAGTATTATAGTTAAGCTGAAGACTCATCCCGATTTGTATTGCAAGACATAATACAAATACCACGAAAACACGATGCATGAAATTAAGTTTTGCACCAAGTGTATTTCTCCAATATGGATATCCTGATAACCATTCGTCATAAATCCATTCCACTCCAAAACTTAACAATGGCGCTATGATTATGGCTACTGCAGCAGACAACGGATGTACCCGTTTCCATATAACTGCGAGAAAAAAAGCAGAAACTACTCCTGGTTTCAAATAGGATGTATTCTTTGACAGAATCAGAAAAAAATTGCCATCAGCTTTGGGATCAAAACTCCACCATGCCAATGATACTCCTAACAGACATGCAATAAGGACCGAAATTTTACCTACTACAACCAGGGCACTATCTGCTGCATTTTTGTGGATATATCGCTTGTATATATCCATTGCAGTTATGGTAGAAAGTGAGTTGAGCATGGAATAAATACTTGAAAAAATTGCTCCCACAAAACCTGCCATGATAAGCCCTGTCAAACCATATCCCTTGGGTACAACCTGTCCCATTAGATACATAAATGCATCGTCGGGTTTTATATCAGTCATCCCATATTTATACCTAAATAAATATGCTGCAGCCACTCCTGCAGCAATGGAGAAAAATGGAATGGTTAATTTCAGAAATCCGGCAGCAATGGCTCCAAGTTGTGCATCCCGCTCTGATCTGGCAGCCAGAACACGCTGAACTTCAAATTGATTGGTTGTCCAGAAAAATCCATGCAATACCAGCAGTCCACTGAATACACCTGTCCATGGCAAGTCAGGATGATTACTTGGCAGGTATAAATTCATCTTACCAAATCCCCTATCAGATGAATCAAGGGCAAGCAATCCGGAGAAACCACCAATCTCAGGTTGCCATAAAGTACAAACCCCAACCGTAATTACGGCAATGACCATCAGGATAGTGATGATGTTCTCTATTCTGACCACAGCCGTCATTCCTCCAAAGAAAACGAAAATACAGGCAATGATTGCAATGAGGATGATTCCCTGAAGATAGGAAGGCGCATACGCAGAACCTTTGAGCAATAATCCCAACTGTCTGCTTCCTATGTAAAATCCTCCAACCAGCAAAATTATAATGATTGCAACAATCACCAGCGTATACAATAGACGTGCAGTTTCATTATAACGATCTCCTAAAAATGCAGATAAGGTAAATGCTTTTTTCTTTCGGTATGCAGGAATGAAGACATAGCAAAGCAGCAAAATAGCTGGGATGGCAAGCAGTTCGTAATGACTTTGTGCAAAGCCAATCGAATAGCCTATGCCAAGCATACCAATGATTTGAGAAAGGCTCACATTTGTACCATAAATGGAACCGGCTACAGACCACCAGGGCAGATCATAATCAGCCATAAAATAGTTGGAAGCTGATTTATTGCCTTGGTAGAGTTTAATTGATCCCCATAAAAATGAGAGCATGCAACCAGCAAAGACAATTAAATCGATTCCACTGAGGAGGTTAATCATATACTGATGAAAATATTAAGTCATGAAACCCTACCCTGCAGTACATTTAATTTTACATTAGGAAGATGCGGCAATACCCATTTTGCGAAATGCCTGGCTTCTTCCATGAGTGGATACCCGGATAAAATGAAGGCCCGAATTCCTAACTGCATATATTGATGAAGCTTATCAAGCACCTGCTCAGGATTCCCAACTACTGCTCCACCACATCCACTTCTCGCTCTTCCTATGCCCATCCACAAATGGGGTTCTACAAAATCATCTGCATCTGCCATTGTGTTTCTGACCTCATCCTGACGCAACACACCTGCAGACTTGCTGTCTTGCGCAAGATGCTTTAGGTTATATCCCGCAGGATCAAATTTACTCATGATATGTTTTGCATAAGCCCTTGCTTCTTCCTCCGTTTCCCTGACTATAACATGTATCCGCAGTCCAAAATCAATGGCACGGTTATACTCCTTCGCACGGAGTGACATTTCCTGAATGGTAGATCTGATTGAAAAAATTGGTTCAGGCCACATAAGAAAAACATCACAGTGCCTCGCAGCGATATCTCTGGAACCGGGAGAAATACCCCCGAAATACAGAAGTGGCCCTCCGTTTTGCTGATAAGGTTTCACAGGTGTGGCATCCATACTAAAGGCAGGATATATATCTCCGCTATGTTCTATTCGATCCTCCGTCCAAGCCATCCGTAAAATTTCAATTACTTCACTACACCTTTTATATCGCAATTGCGGATTTTCTTTCAAGCCAGGAAGGTCTGAGTTGATGATGTTCACAGTCAGACGACCCTTTAACATATGATCAAGAGTAGCAATATGACGAGCCAGCATGGGCGGATGTATTTCGCCTGTTCTGACTGCAGTCAATAAATTAATGTGATTCGTCTGTTGAGCTGCTGCTGCCGCAAAGGGAATTGTTTCCTGTCCTAGCATGTAAGATGTAGGGAAAAGGATATTATTATATCCCAATTGATCAGCCAGTCGAACAATATCGCTGCAATGCTCAAATGTACTTTTGCGACCATTGTCTGGTGCACCCAAAAATTCCGTATCTCCACCACATAAATCATCGAACCAACCTACTTCACAACAAATCTGCTCTGTTCTGATAACTGGTGTATGCATACCTAAATTTATGAAATTGAAATGATAGAATGGAAGGAATTATGATTGGAATTGATAACCAGTGTATTCGGAAATTGGTTCTGAATTACATTTGTCGTTTAAATGACGTAAACATGTCGTTTTTTCACAATAAATTCATAATCAAATTTGTATCTGGAAAATATGGGAATAATTAAAGAAACCAGGATCAAAAAAGGACTAACACAACAGCAGCTTGCAGATGAGACCGGAATGACTTTAAGAACAATTCAAAGAATTGAAAATAGTGAAGTAAAACCCAGTCTCAACTCTTTGACTGCCATCAGTAAAGTACTTGAAACTGATTTTTCTGAGTTTTCACAGAAAACTGAGGCTAAGCCGTATGAATTTAATTTCACCTTAAAAATCACAGATATGAATCAATTTCTCAACGACCTGAAAATATTGGTCAAAAATCACTGGAAAGTAATCGCATTAGTTATTGCAATCATCTGGCTTATTTCAAGTTATACAGATATCAAAGCAGGTATAATGGATGGATGGAATGGAAAATAACCATTTACCTCATATTCATACCTGTTTTGCTATTCAATAATTTATAGCTAATGGATAAGTTAGTTTAACTATTAAATACACTTAAATCATCAAGTCATTCATCTTTTTGAATGGCTTAATTTTTGATTCACAATATGATTGTATAACTACTTTTTAAATTGTATATCTATTGATAAAATCTGCAATTAAATTTAACTTTGAACTTTAAATCAAACTAAAATTGAAAAGTAATTTTATTAAAGGCATTCATCATATTGCGATTATTTGTTCAGACTATGAAAAATCAAAATATTTTTATACCAACATTTTAGGTTTCGATATAGTCAATGAAACATATCGACATGAAAGAGATTCATACAAACTTGATTTATCTCTTAATGGTCATTATACAATTGAACTATTCTCATTTCCAAATACCCCAAATAGACCTTCCAGACCGGAATCTTGTGGATTACGTCATTTGGCATTTAAAGTAAAAAATATAGAAGAAGCTATTCAAGAATTATCAGATAAGGGTATAACATGTGAGCCCATAAGAATTGATGAAATAACTGGAAAAAGATTTACCTTCTTTTCAGATCTTGATCACTTGCCATTGGAATTATATGAAGTGTAACAGAATTATTGTTAGACATTATAGAAAGTACTCCCAACTCAGTATGTTTAAAAATAAAAAACTGTTTCAATATTCAGTATTTTTTTTAGTATTTACACTACCGCTATTCATGCAGGCACAACTGATTCATCAGATAAAAATAATTGATGGAACAGGAGGATCTGCCTTTAATGGATCTGTCCGTATAATTGGCAATAAAATCAGCGAAGTAGGTAATTTAACCCCAAGAAAAGGAGAACAGATCATTGATGGTAAAGGATTGATTCTTGCGCCGGGTTTTATTGATGCCCACAGCCATCACTTACAGGATTTACAACAGAATAGAGATGGATTATCAACATTGAATCAGGGTATAACAACCATTGTAACAGGACAAGATGGTTGGGGATATTCCATGGATACTTTAGCTGCAATGATGAATAGAATACCTATTGCAGTAAATGTTGCTGCATATACAGGTCATACTTCATTGCGGGAGGATGTGATGGGTGAAAATGATGTACTTCGCCCTGCCAAACAAGATGAGATCGAGAAAATGAAATCGGTACTTGAAATAGAATTAAAAAAAGGGTCACTTGGATTGTCAACAGGACTTGAATATGAGGAAGCATTTTATTCTACCCGTGATGAAGTGATTCAACTATCAAAATTAACCGCTGCCCTCAAAGGCAGATACATCAGCCATATCAGGAGTGAAGATGTTACGATGGATGATGCAATTGATGAAATTATTGAAATCGGTCGCACAACAAAAATGTCGGTACAAATTTCACACATCAAATTGGGCAAAAAATCTGATTGGGGAACTGCGAAAAATCTAATTGAAAAACTGGAGCAGGCCCGAAAAGAAGGAATTGACATCACAACTGACGTTTATCCCTATACCTATTGGCATTCTACGCTGCGCGTTTTATTTCCTGCAAGGGATTATACCAATATCAAAAGTGCTGAGTTCGCAGTCAAGCAATTATTTGATCCTTCTCAATCCATACTGGGTGTATATGCTCCGATACCTTCCTATCAAGGCAAAACCATCAGTGAAATTGCGAATACGAGCAAAAAAAGTGAAGCACAAACTCTGATGGATTTAGTTGCAATGGCAAGTGATTTCAAACTAAAAAATCCGGACTATCATGGTAGTATTGAGTCTATTACTGCAAAGTCAATGTATGATGGAGATGTAGCAGATTTCATTCTTTGGCCCCATTCAGTAATTTGTTCAGATGGCAATGGTTCAGGCACACATCCCAGAGGATACGGTTCTTTCACCAGAATACTTGGCAGGTACGTCCAGGAGAAAAAGTTATTGTCATTGGAAGAAGCCATTCATAAAATGACTGGTTTAACTGCCATGAATCTCGGCATTGAAGGCCGGGGCATTATTAAAGCAGGCAATTATGCTGATCTTGTATTATTTAATCCTGAAACAGTAATTGATCATGCAACAATTGAAAATGGAAAAGCACTTTCTGAAGGAATTGACATAGTGTGGGTGAATGGAAAAATAGTTTACAACTCAGGAAAATCTACTTCAGAAAAGCCTGGAATGCTTGTAAAACGCAGTTTAAAATAATTAATCGAACTACCTCTATTCCCCGATATTTGTCATCATTAAACTTAAATCATAATGTCCATGTAATGATGGATTGTCAGGAATTATAATTGACAATAATATCCGGGTATTCAGAAAATGATACTGAATTACAGATGATTGAGGTTTTCATTTGGTTTTCCAAACATTTTTCCTAAATGTATCTGATAAATCAATTTTATCCCACTTTTGTAAACCTTCTTTCGTTATAAATGTGTTACTCAGGAACTTAAAGTTACTGTGTTTGGAGTCTTCCAGAAATCGAATTGCCGCACCTTCCTTATTTTCAATTTTATTGTTAATGAAACGTAATCCGCTGAAATCATTTTTCTCTTCACTGTTGTTCCAAATGAAAACGCCAGCCTTTGCTCGGGAAATTCTTCCGTCATTGGTGCTAGTGCAATTCCTGATGACATTATTTTGCCATGGACTTGCTCCTGCATATTGGAAAATTCCATAACCGGCACCTTCATTTTCATAGGATATACAGTTTTGTATAACCGAATTAGTGACACCTCCATCAAGATCAAACCCGCCTCCGTCGTCTGCCCCTTTTGCTGTTTTATTGTGATGTGATTTGCTGTTTTGTATCGTCACGCTATCTGATTCGTAAGTCCAGATACCTACCGGACCATTACCAATTCTGGGCATATCCCAACCATTATCATATGCCTCACATTTGTCAATCAATACTTTAGTGCAATTCCCAGCCAGAATGCCATTGCCACTATGATTGGTTAGGTTTGTTGGATCGCCGGGATTATTAAAGGCTTTGCACTGTTCGATACGTATGTTTCTGGATGACTTTTTATTTTCGCCATTGATCATAATTCCAGCCATTCCATTTTCAGAAGAATTACAATAAAGAACGTTTACATATTCTGAACAATATATATAAATGCCAGACTTTTGAAACCCTTTGACATTTATATTCTTTAAGCTGATTTTTTTACTGTTAATAACTTCACATCCGTTTTTTGTATTACCAGATTTCCTTCCACTCCCTAATAATTCAAGGTTGCTGATATGAATGAATTCTGACCTGTTGATTGTTATACCAGGGCCATCAACACCGTCTATGATTGCTTTTCCCTGTCCATAACTTGATATGAATAAGCCTTTGTTCATTTTTTGTTCAATAACCAAGGGACCTATAAATTTTTCTCCTCCTTTAAATAAAATACTATCCCCGTCTTCAAGTTGAACAGAAAACAAATCACGTATTGTTCGAAAAGGGGATGCAATCCTGCCGTCTGATTTCCCCTGATAGGACTGATCAATGTAATAACATCTCCCCATTGACATGCCACATTCAGTTAAAAACAAGCATATGAGGATAATAACAAAATATTTTTTCGACATGGTCGATTTTTTAATTCAAGAAAATACGTTTTTTATAATACACTCGGTAAATTATAAAATATAAATTTGACTTACAATTTAGAAATCAATTCTTTTATGCAAGTGAGAGTATTGATATTCCAGTTTTTCTTGCTGGATGAATTAATAAGAATAATGTAAGAGCAGAAAAGGATGATTTAATGATTTTGCTTATATTTAAATTAGCCAAAATCAACATTCTTAAAAAATAACTCATGAACAGGCGTGAATTTTCAAGGATTTCACTTGCATGTATTCCGGGAATATCGATGCTTTCTGGTTGCATCAGCAATCCATCACCTTTTGACCCTTCAGCATTGATGGCCAAATCATATGTCAATGGAGTTCAATTTGGCGTACAACCCTTTTGCTATCATGACCTCGTTATGAATATAGCCAACAGAAAAAGTCTGATTGAAAAAGTCAAACAAAATGGCTTCGGACTGATGGAATTGCATGCAAGATGGTGCGAACCTAAATTCAACGAACCTGGCATGAGTAAAGAGGACTCCAGGAAAAAAGTGCGTGAATGGCGAATCAGTACTCCGGATAGTTATTATGAAAACATCCGTAAAGAATTTGACGAAGCAGGGATTTCCATTCTGAACTACTATGTGGATATGGATGCCTCCTATTTCAATAATTACATGGATTACACGGATGAAGAAGTGGATGCAACTTTTAAGGCAGCAAAAATTTTAGGCGCAGGTGCCTGTGTGGGATCTGAAGGACAAAAATCGATCAAGAGATTGGTTCCGTTCGCCGAAAAACACAACATGCTCATCTCTGTGCATAACCATTCGAATCTATCTGATCTGGATGCATTCAATAATGAACAAAGTTTTATCAATGCATTTGCTTTCTCTCCCAATGTGAGGGCAACCTTCGACACCAGACATTATACCGCAGCTAATGGCGACTGCATTGAATTCATCAAAAAACATCATGCGTTGATCAGGAATATCCACCTAGGAAACCGGAAAAAAGACCAAGGTAGAAGTGCCCGGTTTGGTGAAGGTGATACGCCACTTGTTGAAATTCTGAAATTGGTTCGTGACAACCAATGGCCTATTCCTGTGATTATAGAATTTGAGCATGGTACAATCAATACAAGTGTTACTGAGGTTCAAAAAACATACCAGTTTTGCAAAAATGCACTGATCAGTTAAATCAAATAAAATGCACACTACCAATAAGATCATATACCCGTTGTTCAGCATCGTCATTTTGATTTCATCCTATGTTTTTACAGGATGTAAGGGCGGATCCAAACAGGCTCTTGTTGTAAACGCGCCTGATACCACGAAAATTATAGACGATTATGACACAGCCTATGTTGGAATTCCCCTTGCAGACACCATTATGCAGCACAACAAGGAAGCTTTTGTGATCTATGGATGCGCGTATTGCCATGGACTATACCTCACGCCTGTGGGGGAGGCTACAGATTTGAGAAAGTCAACTATTGTTGGCGCAGATGTAAACGGAAACCTGATAGGAAAGATACTTCGCAATGGCATCCCATTAACTCCAAAAAGTTCTCCCATGCCACAATTTTCAGACCTGAAAGATGAGGAAATCCAGGCCATCAGTGCCTATATACATTATGCACGCGATATAGCAAATAATTCGTCAAGTGATAGTGGGTCACTAAAAAAATGAAACTGCTACTGATCCCATGTAAGTTTCCCTAGATTTAAATCATTCGGATTTGGTGAATAGGTAAAAACCCCTAAAACTCTAATCCGAATTGGCCCAAAATTAAGGGGAGCTTATACTAACTTCTAAAATAAAATCGGTTTTATACCTTATAAATTCCCCATCTGCTCCATCATTCCCTCCTCCTTTTCCTTCTTCCGGATGCCAAAATTGTAGCGAAGATTTAACGCAAATCTTCTGGTATCCCCGAACCGACTGCCATTGGCCAGCACAGAACCTTGTGACAGATAAAAATCATTCCGGTTGGTGTATAGGATGTCATTGACACTGAGTGTAACCGTCAATTTTCTTTTATAGAGCTGTTGGGAAAGATTAGCGTTCATGGCACCAAAAGTGCTCAACTCATAAAACTGCAACTGGCCTTTGAAACGCACAAATCCCTGTAGAGAAAGTTGGGTGGTTTTCGTGATCTTGAGGTTGTGGAAACTGAAAATGGACCAACTGCCTCTGCTGAATATCAACGGTGCATTTTCATATTGCCCTTCATAGCGGTTGAAATTGTATTGGGCACCCACGACGAAAAAATATTTTTTGCCAGGAGGGATGGCTGCAATCCCCCTGAAATACATTTCACGGTTGTTGCCTACATTGTCATAAGTGCGGTAGGCCTGGCGCCGGCTTGAATCTGCCTGATACAACACCTGTGTAAAAATATCACGGGTATTATTGACACCTAAAGCAAAGAGAGGCCTTTCATCAACTGAAATGTTGGCTTCGAAATTCTGGGTGAACTGCGGACGGAGGGATGGATTGCCCAATTCATACAAGAAGGGATCCAAAATCCGGATGGCCGGATTAAGCAAACCATAGGAGGGTCGGGTGATGGAGCGGCGATACACCAGATAACCGCGCAACTCATAACCGGCAATTTTTGTGATGCTTCTGCTGAGGTAGATGTAAGGAAAGGCATCTGTCCTGCGCAGATTGAACGTGGTATCTTTTGGAATTTGCTGATGACCAGTCATATTCGTGTTTTCCAGGCGGATACCCGTTTTCAGCACCACTGGTCCCATGGTTTTTGATCCCTGCAAATAAACCGCGTGAATATGCTCTTCATACTGATAGCGGTTCGTTCTTTTATCGTCAGCACTTTCATTGCCATTACTCAGAAAAAAATACCGGGTGTCATTTCCAAACCAAAGATTACTGGTTTTGATACCCGACTCTATAGTTAGTTTTCCCTTTAATTTTTTAACCAGGTTACCCTGATAAGTTAGAAAATTCGAATAGCTTTCAGCATCTCCTCTCAATTGCTGTTCAGCAACAATGGGCAACAGGAAACTATTCTGGAGGGTTTGCCTGTTGTTACTCGGGTCATATGAATAAGACAGGTCTTGATTCCATTCAGATCCCAGGGTATCGATTTTATATTTCAGGTTGATGGCAAGATTTGTATTGATACTTCTGGAATTGTTTCGGGTATTCGACAGGCTTGAAAAAAAATAGAGGTTGTCCGACTTCCTGAAAATATCAGTTGGATTCTGGTTCTCACTCAGGGAACGATTGATATTAATCCTGCTTTCTATTCCAATCGACCAACGACTGTTCAGCTCCCGATTCATACCTGCACCAATATACCAACCGTTGCCTGGCAGCACTGTTCTTGAAAACTGTTGCAGCAAAGAGTCGGTTCCGAGTTGACGGGATGTATTGATCTGATCAAAGTTGTTTCTCCCATTCAGGTTAACATTCAGATAGGATGATTTTCCTCCGTCGCTGTGGTTGAGATTGAATCCACCAAACTGATTGCCATACTTTCCCTGGTTGAATCCTGCATTCACACTGCCCGTCAGTCCAATTCGAATATTTTTCTTCAGGATGATGTTGACTATCCCTCCAACACCTGAGGCGTCATATCTTGCTGAAGGCGTTCTGACCAATTCTACCCGTTCTATGGCACCCGGTGGGAGGCTTTTCAACATCGTTGCGATGTCTGCACTGCTC
>CANHUF010000044.1 GCA_947463715.1 Sphingobacteriales bacterium | reverse complement strand
TTCTAAAAGGGAAAATCATACCTGTAGGTAAAGTATCCGCCCGAGACAAAAATGATGATGATGTCGAATGATTATTGCGATGCAAATAAGCCATCCAATATAATGCTACTGGATGATTTGGCAACAGATTCAAAACCCGGATTCCCTCTTCATTCAGATTCAAATCAATATAAAATCCGGCAAGCTCCAGCAGTGTTTCTTCCGACAATTCATTCTTCAGAGAGATAGATGGATTTGTTGAACTGCCTGAAATCGACCGGATGGCGGTCTCCCATTTGAAAAAAGGATTGAGGGGTTGTACAAGTCCGAGTTGTTTCAATTGAAGATCAGACTGCGATTGGTTATCAAGTTTACTGTAGGCAAGTATGTTCAGGCTGATAGCAGCAACGTCCATGTTGTTGAATAAAATGGCCTTGGTTGCATACTCGAGAGTAGCCTGCCAGCGCGATTTTCTTGCATGCAATTTTGCGATTTCGACATAGGCTGCAGAACGGTATTCTGTTCCTATGGCAGCCACACTGAAGCCGTCAATGGCATCGGATTCTTTTCCAAGAGCGGAGGCACTGAGTCCGTAATAATAATTCGCAGCTGAATGATGCGCATCAAAAGAGATGGCTGCTCGGGCATGATGGAAAGCCTCCTTAAAAGCCCCGTTTCTCACTTCCAGCTCTGCCATCTTAACAAGTGCCAGCATGGAATTCGGATCCTTTACCAATGCAGATTTCAACTTGAGTTCAGCATCGGCAAACATCTTCTGATCCATCAGTTCCTTTGCCTGAATGGCAAGTCCTTCCGCAGTGTTCCAGTCAAAAGGTTTGGGGGCATCTAGAGGCCTGGACAACCGCTTGAAATCCGGATCTGAACTCCATTCCAGCTGTTGACCTTTTAGTGCGATGGACAACACACCTAAGGTTTTATCCATCCTTACAGAATCCACGATGGTTTGTAGGGGTTTGGCATCAACAGCCTTATTAACAACCAACTTTCCATCCACCCGAATTTCAAGCTCATCCCTGAAGAAAGCAACAGGTGAACAGAACCATTTCAACCAACCCTCTTCCCATCTGACATTCAGGGCAGCTGCAGCATTGGCCACCACGATACCTTCAGTACGGTTGACTGGATACCAGTATTCCGTCCAACTGTCAGTTCCATGGGGAGCGAACCCCAAATGTTTGAATGGCGTAAGGCTGCTGCCTGCAGCATTCTGGTTAAAGAGTCTGCCCGACTGAATTTCAGCATATTGTCCATCGTTGTCGGTCAGCATCTTCTCCCAGATCATACCCTGCCGTGACAATCCCCATATCCAGATTTTCTTTCCAACTTTTTCGTCATATGGTGCATACTTCACCATGCCATATTGATCATCGTGCCAGTAGGCTCCGAAGAAATCCGTTTGTCTGCCCAGCACATGGTACGACTTGTAGGTCCCAAAATCATTCTCCTCATAAAAGTTGAGTTTTTTCCCATTTGATTCATTCACCGGCCATGAAGCATGCTCCCCTTCGTGACCGATATAACTTGTTCCCGGAAATACAAACTCCAGATTACCCTTGATTTTGATACCCGTATTCATCCAGTGGTAATAGGGTTGTCCGATTCCAGTTGGATTATTCCATATTGAATTGGTAGTGAAATAGGCCTTGTCTTTGGGAAGGTTGATTTCGATCTGCCAGCGTGTTCTCGTCAGCAGGTCAAGTACACCAATGAAACAGCTGACGCTGCCGTTGTCGTTAACCCTGGTAACATAGTCAACCGGGGTAGCGCAATTAGGAGTATGTCCGATGATGCCATAGTTTGGTTCCAAACCACCGCTAGTCCAGGGTCCACGCATCGCCACATCCCTGAACTTGACAACTTTATTGTCGTACAGATATGGTTTTCCTGTTGTCTTATCGATAGCTGTCCAAATCTTGCCACCAATTTCCGGGAGGATGATTACTTTGATGTAATCATTCTCCAATTCAACCACAGTCCATTCCTTATTCACAGGTGTGTTGGTGAACCCATCGAATCGGAAATAGGGATAGATGGCAGCCTGCGATGGAATTGGATCAGGATCAGAAAAAGGATAAGTGACATAGGATTTTTTATACTCCTTAATTGCGGCAGGTGATTGTGCCAGAGGCTTTTCAATTGAATAGAAAAATAAAAAAAACAATATTGTATAAATCTTAGTCATCTGATTAATTTTTGAAAGTAGAAGGTTTGCTTGAAAAGAATTACTGTCTTTGGAATACCAAAATCTTTCCTCCATTAACACCCATCATTACCTTTTTTGATGATTCCAAAATTGAAACTGACCTTATGTCCCCTGTGATTGAAATACCTGAGATACTTGGCGGTATAAATGAAAATTTTAAACCCCCGTTATTTCGAAATACAAATCCAACATTTGCATCGTAGCATCCGTACTTGATTCGTGTTCCCGATTGATTTCCACAGAGAATAAGATCTTTTTTTCCATCACGATCTACGTCGGTTGCACCAATGGCAAATACAGGAGAGAATTGTGCTTGTATGGGTAAACTATGGGAGACCAGTTTGCGGGCTCCGGTATTTTCTAT
Organism: Sphingobacteriales bacterium; assembly: GCA_947463715.1. GTDB lineage: Bacteria > Bacteroidota > Bacteroidia > Chitinophagales > Chitinophagaceae > Pollutibacter. Next base: position 8,991 of record CANHUF010000044.1, on the reverse strand, counting down.
TATAAGCGTTTGCATTTCCGTAGCCTTTATTTCAATCGCACTTTCACGTTGGGAGTCAGTCAATAAACTTCCCATATCAGTTTTTGCATATGACGAATAAGTAATGAATCTTTTTCGAAGTGAAGGCAACTGTTCCAATAAGTCATCCAAAGAGTGGCTGGGGTATGATTTATCACCTATGAAATAAGATGTGATTGCATCTAATTTTCCGTTGCCATCAAAATCTTTACTTAAAACAGCTATTGGAAATTGGTTTCCCACCTTAAACTGTGTATTCAATCCGTAATTACCTGCCACAATATCTTCATCACCATCCCCATCAAGATCGGCCTTGAATAAACTGCACCACCATCCTGAACCAGGCAGTCCGGAAAACTTTGATGTTTCGTCAACCCAGTTCATTCCATTTCGAACGAATACTTTAAGTGGCATAAATTCACCAACAGTTACCAGCTCTTTTTTATTATCCCCATCAAGATCAATGAACTGCGCTCCTGTTAGCATGCCTATCAATCCATTGTCTGGCAGCGCTTCATACCTGAGAAATTTACCGGTTTTATCAACAACTATCAGTTTGGAAGTATCACTGAGAGGATAATCTTCTTTGCGGATTCTAACTCCAGCAAAGATGCGGGTAGTGGACTCTGATTTATCCATATCCACAGCAAGGCAACCAATAGTACCCATTGTGCCCGGGAAAAAAGAACCTTGAGGTGCAAATTGGATGCCCTTATTATTTTTATATAGTTGAAGTGTATTCCCTATAGAGGATGTGTTGCCAAACCCATTTCTACCAACAATAATCTCAGGATAGCCATCTGCATCTAGGTCTACCAGTGAAATGGCGCTTACTGGAAAGGTGTTCTTATCATCAAGAGAATCTGACTTTCCAAAGCCATCTTTTGTTCCGAATTTCAAACAAGTGGCGTGAACTCTTGAAGCTCCTACAACAAGATCTTCCTTTCCATCTCGATTCAGGTCTGCAACAGCCATCACAGGGGAAACATTGCTGATGAAGTTATTCAATTTAGGTTGTACACTGAAGTCATTTTGATATTTATCATTCAACACATAACTTTCATTTGGCAATGATTGGTAAATCTGTTTTTCTATCGGGGGGGGTGGATCATACTTTTCTTTTGCCTCTGATTGCTTCAACTTTACAATTTGTCCAGCAGCAACTTCTTCTAACAATTGAGTTCGGCCACCTGGCCATATGATGCGGACAGAATCTGCTTGTTTTGCTTTTCCGATACCAACATGCATGATGGGTTCTATGGATGATTGAAATCCGCGCGTGATATAGTGCTCCATATGATGCATCAGTCCTCCCACATAAACCTTAACAACAGCCCCAAGTCCCTGTGTATTGGATCCTTCTCCCTTGAATTCAAATCGCAAGCTGGCATTATCTTTAGGCGACTGATTGACAAAGACTCCTGCCTCTCCGTTTGTCACACTGGTTACCAGATCAAGGTCACCATCACCATCTAGGTCTGCACAAGATGCCCCAGAGAATACAGCTACCTTATCAAATCCCCATTCATGGGATACATTTTTAAAGGAATAATCTCCTTCGCTTCTGAACATATAATTGCTCATCGGATGTCCGGGCATATTTTTAATATATTCCATCATACTTTCACTTGACCCCCCAGATTCCTGAATAGCAATCTGGCGATCAAAGGAATATTTTATAAAATCCATATCGGTATAATCACGCACATAACCATTGGTCACAAAAAGATCATTATTCCCATCATTATCAAAATCTTTTAGCAAAGCAGACCAACTCCAATCCGTATTTGAAATACCGGCAAGCTGTCCAACCTCGCTGAACTGTCCGAAGCCATTATTTACATGCAACATGTTTCGGCTGTACTGTCTATGGAAACCTCTTGAAAACAGGTATCGGAATTTTTCAAAATTCTCTGCTCCAGAATGCATTTTCTGATCAAAATTGGACTCCGGTAACATATCAAGTGTCACCAGGTCTGCAAGACCATCGTGATTGATGTCTGCGGCATCAGTTCCCATCGAAAAAAGGGAATGCTGAGCAAGCATCGAAGCACCCTCCTCCTTGAAGGTACCATCACGCTGATTGACGAACATGTAATCAGCTTCATTAAAATCATTACTGATGAAAAAATCAGGCCATTGGTCATTGTTAAAATCACTTACAACTACACCTAATCCAAAACTCAGAACATTGGATGTAATTCCAGCGAACTGACTTACATCTATGAATTTACCCCCATCGTTTCTATAAAGCTTACTCGCGAAAAACGGATTCTGTTCCTCCCTGATTTGAGGATTATCCATGGTACCTGTCGTGTATTTTTTCAGGGAATGATTGATGATAACTGCATCCAAATCACCATCCCTGTCATAGTCAAAAAATGCCGATTGTGTTGAGTAGCCTTGATCTGCCAGTCCATATTCAGCAGCCTTTTCAGTAAACGTCAGATCCGTGTTATTGATGAAAAGCAGGTTAGCTCTTTTTTCAGGATTTGTATCTGCCGATCTGCAGATGTAAATATCGAGCCATCCATCTGCATTGATATCTACCAGAGAAACTCCTGTACACCATCCTTGTTTCTCTGCTATACCCGAAGACGTAGTAACATCCTCAAATTTCAGTCCTCCCTTATTGATGAATAATTTATTACGAACCATGTTTCCAGTAAATACCAGATCAGGTAACCCATCATTGTTCAAATCTCCAGCTGCTACTCCCCCTCCATTATAGAAATAAGTATAATTCAAAACATTTAATTCATCTGATTCTTCCAGAAAGTTATTGAAATCGATGCCCGACTTCCCGGAAGACAAAACTGTAAATGTTTTATCTGAGTGATTACATGCCATCCAAAAAACAGAAAAACACAAGAGAGTTAACCTACAACGCATAAATACTTCATTAAGATTGACAGCACTGGAAAATTGAGATATACTTTTTACAAAAAACCCCCTGTATTAAAGGGGGTTTTTTGTAAAAATAATTAAGCACTTATTTATTCCACCATAAGCGGGAATTGGATAAATCAGGTGCTCCAAGTTTAGTGACGCCAGACTGAACACCCTTGGAATTAGTTGCGATTTCGCCTGAAACATAAGGAGTTCTTCTTACTACACCATCAGCTGGAACTTCTGTATTTTCAGTATTGATGCGTGGATATAATTTGGGGAAACCTGTCCTCCGGTATTCTGCCCATGCCTCATGGCCATTGGGCCAGTTGGCAATCCATTTTTGTGTAAGGATCTGTTCACGCTGTTTGCCAGGTGTTGCAGCAAATGCAACTGGTATATCTGACAATGCAGGTGTGTTTACTTGATCATTCAAGGCTATGGGCGATGAGGTTCCTGCAATATAGGCATCAACAGCAGCGCCTGTGAATCCCCAGGAAGCCATGGAGGTACGTATGCCCCTCTCATAATACTCTTTTGATGTTAATGTACCCATGTTCCAGCCATTTAATGCCCCTTCTGCCCTAAGGAACCAGGATTCAGCAGCATACATAACCAGGAATGGAGTTGAAAACTGATTGTCGGGCAAGTAGGTATTGGCCACATTAGAGTTAGCTGAAGCAGCATTTTCAGGAAGTCCAAGTTGAACCTGTGAATATCCGTTACGGAGACCTTTGTAATTAGTTGTACCTGGAACCGGGGCATACATTTTAGTCATCCTTGGGTCAGAATAGCCCTTAAGTACGCTTTCCATAGCCGAACTCATCCTGAACTCATTCCAGGCAGTAGCCTGACAGAAAGGATTAAGTGAGTTTGTTGTTACCTTAAGAAAAGCATCATCCATATTATTCTCCAATACACCACCTGCAACTGCAGCTTCAGCCTCAGTCTTGGCCATGGCGGGATCAACAACAGACACCCTCAGGGCAAGCCGAAGTCTCATGGAGTTAGCAAAACGAATCCATCTATCAACATTACCACCATAAATCTGATCATTGGCTCCCAGTGAAACAGTTGAGCCCCTGTACGCCTGAAGATCTGACACAGCTTGCTTCAGTATGGCAAAGAAATCCTTGTAAATGGCATCTTGTGCATCATATTCAATTACCTTCTCACCACTTCCCACTTTTGAATATGGGATTGGCCCCCAGTAATCAGTTCGTGGAAGGAACATTTGCACCTTCCAAATATTGGCAATGGCGTATATAGCAGGATTAGCCGCCTTTGCACCAGGCTTTGTGTTTTCCAGTACGCCGAGCAATGGCGGAATAGCAGAGCCATAGAATCCACTCCAGGCTCCATTCAGCCATGAACCAACCATTACATTACGGTCTGAAGGGAAATTAATGGCTACATTGGAAAAATATTGTGATTGCAAATCAGCAAATAAACTCTGAAAAGTCTGCCAGGAAGCCTGTACCGAACGATACTGAGCCGCTGCGAAGGCATTACCAACGCCCACTGCATCAAGATCGGTCAGCTTAGTTTTATCGGTATTCAGCTCGTCAAAATTTTTTGTGCATGAAAAGAGGCCGAATGTTGCCAGTAGAACCAGCATCGGCAAATGAATGAATTTGTTGTGTTTCATATGCATGTCTTGTTCGAGTTTAGAATGTTAGGTTTAAGTTGATACCAAAAGACCTAGTTGAAGGAAGTGAGAAAGATTCAAGACCAACAGTAGTATTTTGAGCACCTGCGGTCAATTCAGGATCAAATCCTTCTGCCCTGTTCATCAGGAAGAAAAGATTCCTACCCACCAAAGATAGAGATCCTGTTTGGAAAGGCAACCCTTTGATGAGCGTATTGGGTAAGTTATAGCTGAATACGAGTTCACGAAGACGTATATTCGATGCGTCATACGTGAATATTTCTCCAGCAGGTGTATTTCTTCCTCCTACGGCTATCCAATACTTCTCAGCAGTTGTAGCGGTGGTATTTTTTGAACCATCATCGCGGACACCTTCCACAACCATGCTGCTTCTGCCCTCAAGTGTCTTCTTTGATACACCATCTGCATAAATAACAGCGTTGGTGAAAGACGAAACATAACCACCCATACGGGCACTAATCAGGAAGGTCAGGGCAAAGTCTCCGTAAGAGATCTTGTTGTTCAAACCGCCAGTCCAATCGGGACGAGAGTTACCCATGAATACTGTCTTACCTGGGGTGATTCGGGGAAGTCCGTTTGCAGCAACAAGTACCTGCCCTTGGGCATTCCTCAAATAACCGCGGCTATACAGCTGACCCAGAGGCTTGCCTTCCTCAACCACAACGTCGTTGATGAAGTCACCTGCCAGTACCAAACGCTTAAGATCAGGAGTCAGTTCAACCAGGAGATTTGTGTTGCGGGCAAAGTTGAGATCAACATCCCAACGCAACTTTCCTTTGCGGAGGAGGGCGCCGTTTAAGGTAAGTTCAACACCTGAGTTTCTCACCAGACCTGCATTGATGAACTGAGAAGACCATCCTGATGCTGGAGGTATAGCTACGGAGAAGAGCTGGTTCTTAGAATCACTGGTATACCAACCCAGATCGATGCCAAAACGATTGTTCAGGAATCTTACCTCAGTACCAATTTCGAGAGATGTAGTCAACTCTGGCTTGAGATCAGGGAAAGGCTTAACACCATCCCTTGAGATGAATCCGGAAGGACCACCAGCAGAGAAAGTATACGTCTGCGTCAACAGGTAAGGTCTGGCATCATTACCGGTCACAGCATAAGAACCTCTAAACTTGGCGAAGCTGATCGCTTTAGGAAGGTTCATCATGTTGGACAGAATAGCAGAGAAGCCTGCAGAGGGGAAGAAGTATGAACGACTTTCCTTGGGCAAAGTGGATGACCAGTCATTCCTTGCGGATGCTGATACAGTCAGATAATCTTTGTATGAAATGTCTGCTGTCATGAACGCACCTTGCTTTTCAGTTTCTGACAATGAGCGACCAATCTGAGGACTTCTCGCATTGGAAGGAATGAACAGGTTGTCGCGGTTCAAACCACCGGTTGAAGTTGATTGAGCAAGGGATGAGAATTGCTGACGGCTTGCACCCAAAGTTGCGTCAATATTGAATTCTCCGAAGGATTTTTTAACGAAAGCAAATAAATCCGTGTTAATCTCTCTGATCTTGCGAAACAAAGTTTGATAATCTCCATTGTCAGCAATTGTATATGTATTATTATACCATTTACCTTCAAACTCGTCATTATACTGATCAATACCGGTACGAGCCATGAAACTCAACCATTCCAGGGGTTTGTAGGTCATCGATCCAAAGGCCGTCACACGCGCCCTTTTATCCAAGGCTGAAACGCGGTTTTTGATCCAGTAAGGATTTTGTCCGCCATTTGAACCGGGATTCCAGAAGTTCTGACGTAGTTGGCCTGTTGCAGGATTGATGAACTCATAATCCTGTGCAGAAGCAAGTGAAATATTTCTTGGCAGACGGAGGATGTGTCTTTGTAGGTTAGCAAAGGCTTCACCGGTCTGCTGACGATTGTTGATTACTTCATCCAGGTAGGTCACCTTTGAATCATAACTCAGCTTTTTGCTGATATCGCCTGAGATACGCAAGTTCAGGGTATTGCGCTTCATGGTATTGTTATCAACAATTCCCTTTGCACCAACATTGGTATAAGAGAAATAAGTCTGTGTCTTGTCTCCGCCACCGGAAACTGCTAGGGAGTTGGAGATTTGATTTCCGGTAGAATAAAAATCCTCATAGGTTCCGGGCTGTGGAGAGAAATTATATGTTTTTCCTACTGCACCTGGTGAAGGTCCCCATCTGGCAACCTGAGATCCATCCATCTTCGGGCCCCAACTGAACTCAGAAGCTCTATTATAAACGCCTCCACTTCCCTGTCCATATTCATCCTGGAATTCCTGAAGAATGATGGCTTTTTCAGTGAGATAGGAACTATTAAGTGCTACACCAAAGCCTTTGCGTGATCCCTTTTTGGTATTGATGATCATGGCGCCATTGGCTGCCCTTGAACCATACAAGGCGGTTGCAGAAGCACCGCGCAATACGTTAATGGATTCGATGTCATCCGGGTTGATGCTGGAAATACCATCACCACCATCTCGACCACCGTTGGCATTACCAACGCTGAAATTGGAGTTATCCATGGGTACACCATCGATTACAATCAATGCCTGGTTATTACCGGTTATGGAACGATCACCCCTCAATACAACGCGGGTAGAACCACCCACACCGGATGAAGATCTGGCAACATCCAAACCTGCAACTCGACCTATCAAGGAGTTGGCCACATTGAGCTCACGGGCTTTGGAGAAGGTACTCACGCCTACCTGCTGGGTGGCATAACTTAAGGTGCGTTTGTTTTTGGAAAGACCCATTGCAGTCACCACAACCTCGTTAAGTTGTTTATTATCAGCATTGAGGGTTACGTTTAAAGTAGACTGTCCTGCTGAGACACTAACCTCTGTAGAAAGAAATCCTGTAGAACTGATGCTCAGCACCAGCTGTCCGGCAGGAACAGTGATAGAAAAAGTTCCATCATTCGAGGTCATTGCAGACTGGGTTCCTCCCTTGACTTGAACAGTGGCAGAGGCCACAGGAGCATTGTCATTACCGATAACCTTTCCGGTTACCTGGCGGGTAGTTTGTGCCATCGTTATTCCTGCTAGGAATAGCGCGAGTAACATTGTAAGTGATTTTTTCATCTAAGTAAGTTAGTTTGAGATTAACAATATACACAAATTGAATGTTTCAAGGTAAGTAATAGCTTAATACCTTCCAAATTTTTCAACTATCCATCCTCTTTGAAAACTACTGAAAACGATTCCGTATCCCGCTATAGATATCTCATAATTAATTGTTTGTGTATTTTTAACAGAGATTAATTTATGTGTAAACTGTAGGCTTTATGAGGCGATGCTACACTGCAAGATGGGGTTTTCCGTTCCGCATTAGAATCCCGTGCACTGGCTCCGCAGGGGAAACCCTGAGTTTCAATCGTGGAGATAATTGAATAAATAGTCTAAAAGGAGAGTTGATTGGGGTTGATATCTATCAGATACATCTGACGTCCATTCCCCTCATGCGGGGAATCAATAACCACTTTTTTACCATCCGGACTGAACCGTGGATGTAAATCGCATCGCCATTCTCCCGAATATTGGGGAGGTGAAAGAAATTGCCCCAGGTCTATCCTTCTGTCCGTTGGGGTGTGATACAAATAGGGTGTCTGCATTCTGTTCTTATCCGGATAAGTGTCGTTCAAAAGCCACTCGGTATGATTCCCTATAGGGAGGTATGTCTGATGACCATTGACGGGCATTTTTTCTTTACCGATCCTTACATATTTTCCAGTCTTGTCTTCAATTTCATAGAATCCCCATTCCTGACCATCTGGTTTTGTAAAGACACAAACATGATCATTGTCTTTCCATACAAAATGTGAGCTGAAGCCTGAAGGGTCAATGCAATAGAGGTCTTTACCATTGGCATCACAGGTGAACATCCTTGTCACAAAATCCCCAACAGCCATTTTCTGGCGCTCATCTTTTTTGGATCTCCACCGGTTCAGAAACAAAAAGCGTTTCGAATCTGGGCTTACCAACAGATGATTGAACCAATGCCAGTTATCTGCAACTGACTGGCCTTTTTTGGGGATCCGGGCAATATCGGCAATGGAAAAAAGCATTTTACTTTTGCCCGTTTTAAGATCCATTTTATAAATTCCTATTTCATCAGGAATCTTCTCGTCTGCAAATGGATCTGGAATGCCCGCATAACCATAGCCCGGACGAAGTCCCTGAATACGGGAAAACTCAGTGCCAATGGCCCATTTCCCATCAGGACTCAGTGCATAAATTGCTTTCGGCAGCGTTCTTGTTTTACCCGTTTTAATATTGTAAACATGACTGACATATTGATTGCCTATTCTGTCATTCCAAATGACCTCGGTATTTGATTTTGGAATCCATTGCAGCATACACCCCTGTTGCCAGCCCCAGGCGTTGCTTGTGCCTATTTCAGTCCAGCGATCATTCTCCTTCA
>CANHUF010000043.1 GCA_947463715.1 Sphingobacteriales bacterium | reverse complement strand
ATAATGCCTATTGTAATGGGGATTCCAGTGGATACCTTGGGATCTCTTACGGTGGAGGAACACCCAAAGAGGGCGATATTTCCTATGACGTATTGTGGAATTTTGGAGGAACAGCAGATGTCTACTACAATGCAGCACCCGGAGTTTATTCAGTAACTGTGACTGATGCAAACGGATGTTCTGCTGAAGTTAATGATCTCATTGTAGATGAGCCTCCAGTCATTTCACTCACATTCAATGTAACTGATGTGCTTTGTAATGGTGACTCAACCGGTACACTAAAAGTAATTGCAAGCGGAGGAACTGTATCATCTTCTGGAAGTTCGGCCTATTCATATTTGTGGGGCAATGGAAACACTGATTTCAGCTTAACTGGGTTGAAGGTGGGCGTTTATGTTGTAACAGTTAAAGATGATTTTCTATGTTCTGTGTCAGGTTCTTTTGAAGTTAAGCAGCCACAAGCATTGTCTATAATTACACAACCCAAAGCTGTCAGTTGTTTTGGTGGTGCTGATGGAAGTGTACTGATTAATGTAAGTGGTGGCGTGCAATCATACATGTACAAAGTAGACAGTAGTAATTTTATTTCGGCTAACTCATTTTCAGGATTAACCAAGGGACTACATCAGGCTACTGTGCGAGATTCCAATAACTGTATCAAACAAATTGATTTTCAAATTCTGGAACCTTTGCAGTTGGCAGTGATACCAGGTGTAATTACCGGGTCATGTACTGGTGGAGGTACTGGTATTATCAACATCACAGTAACAGGAGGTACGGGGAATAAGCGATTTAACTGGACTGGTCCAAATGGATTTACTTCCAACAGAGAAGATCTTACAGGGCTTCAACCAGGAAACTATACAGTGCAGGTATTAGACACAAATAATTGCTCTGTTACAAGAAATATTACTGTTCCTGTTTTAAGTGCAATTACGATTGCAGGTTCAGTAGTTGATGTGGCCTGTTTTGGAGGAGCTACTGGCAGCATTACACTTTCTTCTCCAACAATTCAGTTGGGTTTAACTTATGCATGGACTGGACCCAACGGTTTCACTTCAACAACAAGGAATCCGGTTAGGCTTAGGGCTGGAACTTATCAGGTTGCAATCAGACAGGGTACATGTGTGTACACGAACTCGTTTGTTGTAGCCCAACCTGCACAAGCTCTCGCTGCTGTAGTGTCGAAGGTGGATATTACCGGGTGTTCTGGCACCGGTACCATCAATATTTCTGCCAGTGGCGGAACGCCACCTTATGCCTATAGTCTGAATAATGCTGAATTTCAGCTTAATCCTTCATATACGGTTACTTCAACAGGAACATACAGTGTAGTTACAAGGGATAGTAAGGGTTGTACAGTTACATCAACTGTTTCAGTCATTGATACAGGATCAGATCCATATGAACCCAACGCAACACAGGCTACAGCTTTTGCTTATACTCTCAATTCAGGAGCAATCAACGCTAGAATTGCTCCTACAGCCAATGATGTAGATTGGTTCAGGTTTACAGCAAAAAATACACCCGGACTGACACATACGGTATCAATTACACATCCGTCAATTCGGTACACTTTTGATTTGCTGGATGCTCGTGGCAGAGTCATCGGACCAACAACTAACGTCCGAGGAGTAGTTTCTACTAAAACATATCGTTCATTAACCCCAGGTGCTATTTATTCAATAAGGATTAGGGGATCTTTATCTCTGGTGTGTTATCAGTTGAATATTACAGATGGAACAGGGATTGCATTGCAATCCAATCCGCTTAAAAATGATATTTCAACTTCATTTGTTCATCAGTTAATAGCAGCTGCATCAAAGGAAACTTTGCAAGCAACTGCATTTCCTAATCCACATGCTGGCAGATTCACCTTGAAGATTGATGCGCCATACAAAGGTGTTGCCAATGTGATGCTTTTGACAACTGGTGGACAAAAAATAGAATCAAAATCAGTGATGCTGAAAAAGGGTGAGAATCAGGTAGTGTTTACTCCAAATTCAAGGCAGGCAACACTTGTATACAGGGTTGAACTTGGACAGTTGACCACATCTGGCATAATTGTTCAAATCAAATAATTATTAAAATGAATTAGTCAAGCAACTAAGTAAAACCAAAACGCTTATGCACCATCCTACTACAAAAACCATCATTCTCCTGATTGGTCTGTTTCTTTTACAAACCAATCTTTCCGCTCAGGGCGGTCGGGGAGATACCCTTAAAATCATTCAGGCCAAACCAACGCAAAAAGCCAAAGACAAAAAGGTACCACAGGCACCAGGGGAAGCCCTGGGTGTTATGGCAGGTCTCAATGGAGTGGGGGTTCAGTTTGGGTTCTATCCCCGCTGGAAACATCCTGTTGGATTCAGGATTGCATCAACCTTTACTCCTTTGGAAGTGCAACGTTCACCGGTATCCTATAGCACTTATAACCTCAATGTAAAGCTATCCGGACAATTCCAGGGAACCGGTGTTTATGCAGATTATCGTCCCCTTAAATTACCCTTCAGGCTGGTGGCAGGCCTGCATTATTTGCAGACCCAATTTACTCTTTCTGCCCGCCAGGCTGCCAATGTCAATGCTGCTGATCTCGTCATTACTCCGGAAACTTTCGGGGAAATACAAGGTGTTTTCAATACCGGTAAAATTGTACCATATGCTGGAATCGGATTGGGTAGAACGGTATCCCGAAAACGCATTGGCATGGGTTTGGATATTGGTGGCTTTTATCTGGGTCAGCCCAATGTGACAATGATTTCAACAGGTATGCTTGAACCTACTGCCGAAGCCAATAAAGACTGGGTGGAAAAGACGTTTGCTCCATTTAGTTTTTTCCCTCAGTTGAATTTCCACCTTCACTTAAAAATCACCAAATGAAAAATACTATTTATAAAAAATTATCTGCTCTTAGCAGGTTGATCTCAATTATTGTTCTGTTAACACTTGCTTCAGGGTGTATAAAAAATACGCTTGATGGGGTTGAAATAGTAGTCAATAATATACCAGCTGCAGCCCAAATCAATTTCATGATAACGGATGCCAACCCACTTTCGCAGCAGCAAACACCATCAGGTCTTAAAGTAACCATCTCCGGTAAGGATGCAGGAAGTTTATATGAGGCAAGCGGATTGTCTGCTTCAAAAGTGGTTCCGGTAAACGGCTCTTTTTCCCTCATGTTGATCAGTTCAAGAATTCCTTCTCCTGAAAAACCTGTTGAATTTATCGTTGAAGCTTCAGCACAGGGATTTGTTCCGGTGAGGTATCCGGTCACTATTTCAGATACAGGTGTTTTCGCATACCAGATACCCATTGTAAACTTAACGCAAACACCGGAAGGTGTAGCAGCTGTTCAGCAGGGCGGTGTTATCTTGAATGCATCAGGGGCAACAGTTGCTGAAACAAATATCAATACGCCTGTAAAAGCAAATAAGTTGGAGAATGTCAGACTTCAGATTCCTCAGGGTGTGGTGATGCGTGATGCTTCAGGGAATGTGCTTACCGGCAGCGCTAGCGTGACAATGGTGCATCACGACAACCGTGCTTTTGCTTCCATCAACTCTTTTCCGGGTGGTCTCTTTGCGCCAGTTGCTAAAATCAACAATCAAAATATTGGTCCGGTTACTTTTGAAACACTTGGCCTGGTGGATCTGCAGATTACAGTAGGTGGAAAGAAGGTCAAAACCTTCTCAAAGCCTTTGCTGGCAAGGGTAGAACTCAATGAAACGAGCATCAATCCAAATACCGGAAAAAGACTACAGGTTGGGGATTCTTTGCCCATTTGGAGCCAGGATGAAACGACTGGCGAATGGACATTGGAAGGAATGGAGACTGTAAAAACTGATGCGGCTACAGGAAAGCTATATACAGTTATGCAAATTACACACCTTTCACCATGGAATATTGACTGGTTCTGGTTTTCCTGGTGGTGGTGGAGAAGAAACTGGAATGTATGTAATTCGCCAAGCGTGGTTATCAATTCTAATCAATCCGGCTGGGTGTATTACGAATTAAGAGATTTAAATGGCATGTGGATAGATTGGGGGACTATGTACCTCAGTGCCGGACAAAACAGGAGGTGGTTCAATGCGCAAAATGGACGTAATGCCAGAATGTATATTTACAATTATTCCAGCTGGTGGTATACCGGAAACCAGATAGGCCAAAGCAACTCATTTTCACTCTGCGGAGGAACAGGAAACATGACGGTTAATTTCCCGGTAACCACAACGGTAAACGTTTCGATACAGGGTAATTGTCCGAATTCACGTATTGTACGTCCTTTCCTGTACGTCTATTATATGCGGCCTGGTTCTTTCTGGTGGGATTACCTGGGAACCATGTATGATGGTCAGCTGAGTACAAGACAACTCACTTTGGGACAGCGTTATCAGTTTGGAGCATACTATGGTAATACTTGGTACACTTATACCCATACCGTGAGTAATACCTTGTACCGGGAGGCCATGGCGCTTAAGAGCACCAATGCGCCGTGTAGGTGATGGGATTAACTTACCTCCAGCTTATACTGGGTGTGAAAAGTGGCGGAGTCTTGCGGCCCCAAGGTGATTAATCCCATTTTGTTGTTGAAGCTGTCTGGCGGGGAGCTGAGGTTCTCAATGGCGATGCTTCTGCGGTGATTGGGTGTATAGACCTGCAAATAGGGATAGGATTCGCGGGGGTAAAAATGGATGGCCAGTCCCATCCCTTCATCCCTCAGGGTGCAGTGTGGCATGGGCTCATCCCGGTCAAGCACAAAACAGTTATCCAGGCTGATGCCGTTGAGCGAGGCGCCTTTCCACCAGGATTTCTCACTAACTAGCCTGCCTGTGGGCAACAATGCTGCATCAAACTCAACCTGTTGCCTGGAATAGATTTGTAAAGTGGCTGTATCAATCGTTTGTCCGAGTTTGAAATAGGGATGCCAGCCATCAGACATCGGTATGTTCCTTCCGCTTCTGTTATGCACAGTGGTGGTGATGGTCAGCCTGCACCCTTCTTCTAGTCGGTATCTGACATTCATATCAAAAGGGAAAGGGTAGCCAGGATTATGCCCGTCGTAGCTGTAAAAAAGTTTGCATTCGGCCTTAAAGCCAGAGGCTTCCACAAATTCCACCTCGTGTGGAACATCATAAAGGAGTCCGTGTATGGCATGCCCGTTCAGCAGGAACTTCTCTGCCTTGTAGGTTTCTCCTTCCCAGGTGTAGGTGGAATGGTTGAGGCGGCATACAAAAGGCGATAGCTTCGCACTTTTAAAGCCATTGGTGAGGTTGGCAGACCAGTCAGAGGCATCAGCAAATCCCTCAATCACATTAACCGTATTACCCCTGTGCGGTATTTCCAGTTTATTGAGGATAGCGCCGGCAGAAGGAATGATGGTTGCCCTGCATCCGCTTACTTCATCCCAAAGTATAATTTCTTCCCAGCCATTTTGATGGATGCGGTCGCAAAAAAACTGCGGATCAATTTTTGCCTGCTTTTCGTCCATTACCAACCCAGGATATACGCAAAAATCAGGGGAGCAACAATAGTAGCATCACTCTCCACAATATATTTCGGGGTATGAATATCGAGTTTTCCCCAGGTGATCTTTTCATTGGGAACAGCACCGGAGTAAGAGCCATACGATGTTGTGGAGTCGCTGATCTGGCAGAAATAGCCCCAGAAAGGCACATCATGCCATTCAAGATCCTGGTACATCATGGGTACCACACAGATTGGGAAATCACCAGCTATACCACCACCAATCTGGAAGAAGCCTACGCCCTTGCCACCGCTGTTCTGGCGATACCAGTCAGACAGCCATACCATGTATTCGATACCGCTTTTCATGGTGGTGGCTTTCATTTCACCCTTGATAATATAGGACGCAAAGATATTGCCCATGGTGCTGTCTTCCCAGCCACCTACAATGATGGGCAGGTTGCGTTCCATTGCTGCAATCATCCAGCTGTCTTTGGTGTCGATTTCATAATCTGCCTTCATGACCTCACTTTTCAGCAGCTCGTACATGAATTCATGGGGGAAGTAGCGCTCGCCTTTCGCATCGGCATCCTTCCACAATTTTACAATATGGTGCTGAATCCTTCTGAATGCTTCTTCTTCAGGAATACAGGTATCGGTGACCCTATTCAGTCCCTGTTCTAAAAGCTCCCACTCCTGTTGAGGGGTGAGATCCCTGTAGTTGGGAACGCGTTTATAATGGGAGTGGGCAACCAGGTTCATGATGTCTTCTTCCAGGTTGGCACCGGTGCAGGAGATGATGTCTATTTTACCCTGGCGAATCATTTCTGCGAGAGAAACGCCAAGCTCTGCTGTACTCATGGCACCGGCCAGGGTTACCATCATCTTCCCACCTTCAAGCAGGTGCTGTTCATATCCTTTGGCAGCATCCACCAGTGCAGCTGCATTGAAATGACGGTAATGGTGCTGGATAAACTGAGAAACAGGCCCCTTTTGCATAGTCGCGGTTTTTGCCGCGAAGGTAATGAAAAGAAGACATAAGCACTACTTGTGCGCGATGAAAACGGGTATCTTATGTTCTTCAATTACTTCAGCAAGGAAACTTTTTTTGAAGAGGCTGGACAGCTCACTGCGGCCATATGCCCCGGCAACAAGGATTGATCCTTCCTGTTCGGAAATCCAGGATGGAAAGGTGGTCCTTGTTTCAGTGGTAACCACTTCCAATGTGAGGTTGGAAAAGTGTTTGGCTGCCAGCTCTTCTATCAGCTCCTGGTGCGGCAGTGTCTCGGCTTCTTCCTCAAGGGTCACCAGTTTGGTTTCCCAGTTGAACAGTTTGGGGAAAAGGTAGGTGAACTGTTTGATGGCAAAAACAGAGTCTTCTTCGCCGTCATAGGCCAGGATCAGCTTTTCGGGCATTTTATAGGATTCCGGAACAAGAAGAACGGGGCATTCTGATTGGTGTAATACTTTTTTAAGGTAGTCGTTAGGCTGTTTCGAACCGATATTGTCATAAAATAGTTCGCTTGAAAGAATCATCAGGTCTGCAAAACGGGTTTCTGTTTGCAGCTCCTGCAGGGCAAAAAGGTCTGTATCCCTGTGTGTTCTGAATTCCAGTCCGGCATGCTGGCACCGGTTTTCAAAGGTCTTGACGATTTTCGTTGTTACACTTTCATCTGTCTGATAAGGCGCTACAGTGATGGGTGAACCATCGCCCATGCTGCTGTAGCCAACAATGTCTCTGTAGTCTATGGGCTGAAGGAAAACTCCCGTGACCATGACTTCTTCTATTTCGTTGATGAAGGTGGCCATCTTGAATGCACCTTCGGAGAAATGATTGCCGTCGAATACCAGTATTATTTTTTTCATATTCAGGATTTTTAGAAGATCAGGTGAGAGGAGTGCAGTTCCATCAGGAATGTGCGGAGTTTGGCAATTAATTCGTTTTCTTTTTTGTTGCGGTGGCGATAGGCTTCCGCAATATGGTCGCACATGTTTAAACAGGTATCAATTTCCTCGTCAGTAAGCCTGTCTGCCTGTTCGCGGGCATAATCCATGAATGCATTGAGTACTTCCCGCGAATTCAGGTTTTTGTCAACTGCCGTATCAAAAGCAAACTGGGTTACCCACGCTTTGCTGCTGCCAAACCGGTCGGTATTCATTTCCCGGTGAAGCAGCCTTTCCCTTATCTGGTTGCTGATTTCAGCAGATTCCTGTACTGAAATATTGCCATCTGCATTGGCAACGGCGTAAAGCAACTTGCCCAGTTCACTGTAAAACCCTGTAGTTCCCATGCTATTTCTTTTGTACAAAAAAACACCCCCCAGGGAAAAATATGGCTGATGAATGTCAGCTCTCCGGGCAATCTTCGTCAATATTCCCGAACCAATCTTAAACTTTACACTTCTTCAGTTGTTGTAGAAACGAACAAAGCATTAATTTCAGGTTATGATTGTGGTTTACTATATAGGTGTCGTTCTCGGCGTTTTTCTGTTGATGGAAGGTATAACCTGGTGTACACACCGGTGGGTGATGCATGGATTCTTGTGGTATCTGCATAAGGATCACCACGAAGTAGAGCCGGGTTTTTTCGAAAAAAATGATGCTTTCTTTGTCATTTTTGCCATACCCAGTTTCCTGTGTATCATGTTTGGCATGCAAACTCCTGGTATGTGGTGGCTTCATGCTATTGGCTTTGGCATCATGGCTTACGGCTTTGCCTATTTCCTTATCCATGATGTCATCATCCACCAGCGGTTCAAATGGTTTTCCCGCAGCAATAATACTTATATCCGTGCTATTCGCTGGGCACATAAGATGCATCACAAGCACCTCGGCAAACATGACGGGGAGAGCTTTGGTATGTTGTATGTACACAAAAAATACTGGGAAAAGGTTCTGCGCGACAAACAACTGATGAAAGGGAAGAAAGTTGCTTATGCGCCCGAGTCATGATTACATTTTTACGGGTGGTGGCCTGGCCGGACTCAGTCTGATCATGCATATACTCGGGGAATCTTCCTTAAGCCAGAAGACCATCCTCCTGATTGATCAGGATGCCAAACAACTCAACGACCGAACCTGGTGTTACTGGGAAAGTGGAAAGGGTTTTTTTGATGATATCCTTTTTAGGAAATGGAATAAGGCTTGGTTTCATGCATCAGGTTATTCTGCCCTTAAAGAACTGGGCAGCTACAGCTACAAGATGATCAGGGGAATTGATTTCTACCGCCACTGTCACAGCATCATCGCATCATCAGGTAGGGTGGATGTGGTTCAGGCTACAGTAGATTCCATCACCCAGGATTCAGAAGGCGTAAGCGTTCAGACAGGTGAAGCAACTTATTCCGGTTCATTTTTATTCAACAGTATTATTTTCCCTGATAATCAGATTCATCCGAAAGCTTTTCCGCTCCTGCAACATTTCAAAGGATGGGTTATTGAAACGGAAGATCCTGTTTTTGATCCTGAGTGTCCAACCCTGATGGACTTCCGGGTAGATCAGTCGCACGGCACCACGTTCGTGTACGTCATGCCATTTTCTCCCAACAAGGCCCTGGTTGAGTATACGCTCTTTACACCGGCGTTGCTGGATGAAGCGGGATACAAGAATGGACTGCAAAACTACCTGGAACAGTACCTTGGCTTAAGCCGTTACAGCATTACAGAAGAGGAGTTTGGTGTTATTCCCATGACGGATCATCTTTTTTCGCCGGGGGAGGGAAGGATTGTTAACCTGGGAACTGCCGGTGGACAAACAAAGCCTTCAAGCGGGTACACATTCCGATTCATTCAGAAGCATGCGGCGGCTGTTGTTCAGGCACTTGTGAATGATGAAAATCCAATTGTCAAAAGGCATTACCTCGACAAACGGTTTTTCTGGTACGACAAGGTTTTGCTTCACATGCTCTATTTCAAAAAAATGCCAGGGGCCCGGATATTTCGGCTCCTCTTCAGTCGAAACCCGATACAACGCATTTTCAGGTTCCTGGATAACGAAACAAAAATCCATGAGGAACTCATCCTCCTGAATACACTGCCGCAGTGGCCTTTCATGAAGGCTGGCTGGAAAGAGCTGTTGAAGAAGTAAACTTATTTAATATTACCTGAAAAGCTGGTTCCAGGTCTTGTCGCCCTTGCTTTTCAGGCTTGCTTCTCCACCATTCCATTTGCCCATTGCACCAGTAGCCCCACTTCCGGAGAATAAGTACAATTTTCCTCCCGAAATTTTAAAAGATTCAGGATTGGGTTTTATTTTCTGTCCGGTTGATGCAAATTCGAATGCACACCAACCGCCATACTGAGGTTCATATTTTTGGTAATCTTTCATGAACGTTTTCCTGTTGGCATCAGATGCGAACCAATAATTGATTCCCATGACATTTAGTGAAAATTCCTTCTTTCCTTTTATTGCTTTTTTTTGAATCAAGTAGCCAACCGGATCATATCCCTGAAGGGCAATCATCCCTTTTTCCAGGTTGAAATTTTTTTGACGGGCACCAATCTGGGCTTGTGTGAATGAAAGGCATAACGTAAAAGCTGCCAGTGTAAAGAAATATTTCATACTCGGTAATTTGATTTGCAAAATTAATAAACGAAAAAAAATCGTTTTTAGTTTATGAAGTCGGAAATGGAATTAAATTGACTATTGACGGTATTAATCAGATATTTGATGTCAATATCTCCTAGTCGGAAATTAATATGCAGTATACATCTATTCGGTCTTTACATTTACTATCCCAGTTCATCCGATGCTGTTTTGCCATGATTTTACCTGTTTCATTGTTGGCGCAGCAAACTACCGATCTAATTTTACAGCCAACAAAAAAGGTTGAAGTGGTTTTCTCTTCAGCGAACGGACAAAAGCTACTGGATCGACAGCAGGTGAATATTTCAGTAGCTCCTTTGGCGAAAGTTCTTCACGTAATCAGGGTTGATACCACGAAAGTATTTCAAACCATTGACGGATTCGGCTTTACACTCACTGAAGCCAGTGCTTTTCTCATAAACCGTATGCCGCAAGCACCCCGCGAAAAGCTCCTCCGGGAATTGTTTGGAACCGGTGCTGAAGCTGCGTCAATCAGTTATCTGCGGATCGGAATGGGTGCCACAGATCTCAGCACAAAGGTATACAGCTATGATGATATGTTGCCAGGTGAAACCGATCCACAACTCAGGAGGTTTTCACTGGCACAGGATACGGTTAATATGATTCCCCTGCTCAAGGCAATTTTGCGGATCAATCCGAAAATCAGCATCATGGCTACACCATGGAGCCCGCCTGCGTGGATGAAAGACAACAATTCAACCATTGGTGGCAGCCTTCTCAGTAAATATTACCCGGTCTATGCCCGCTATTTTGTGGAGTACATCCGGCAGATGAAAAGTGAGGGTATAAGGATTGATGCGGTAACTATACAGAATGAACCACAAAATGCCCACAACAATCCAAGTTTGAAGATGGAAGCATCCGAACAGGCAGCCTTCATCAGAGACCACCTGGGGCCTGCCTTTCGTCGCAACGGCATCACAACAAAAATCATCATCTGGGATCATAACTGCGATATGCCTGAATTTCCGCTATCGGTGCTTGCTGATAGGAAAGCCAATCCATACATTGATGGGTCAGCTTTTCACCTGTATGGCGGACAACCAGAAGCGATGTCAAAGGTTAGGGACGCCTATCCAGATAAACACATATATTTCACCGAGCAGTGGACAGGCAGCAAAGGTGATTTTGGTGGAGATCTCCTATGGCATTTTAAAAATGTGTTGATAGGATCACTCCGCAACTGGAGCAGAACTGTGCTAGAATGGAACCTGGCCAACGATGCCGGATTTGGTCCGCATACCCCCGGAGGTTGCAGTGAATGCAAGGGTGCGTTAACAATCGATGGTTCAGCTATCCAAAAAAATGTATCATACTATGTCATCGCCCATGCATCAAAATTCATTCCTCCCGGATCGGTTCGCATTGCCAGTTCGGAAGTGCAGGGCATTCCTTCAGTTGCCTTCAAAACACCTGAAGGTAAAATTGTATTATTGCTGATGAATGATTCTGGTAAAATACAAAAAGTGGGCATTGAAGCTGCAGGACACCATGTACAACTTGAACTCCAGTCGGGGTTGGTTGCAACAGTTCAATTTACTATTAGTTATGAAAAATGAATTTCATGGTTTAATTAAACTGATATTGAATCCATGAAAAAATCAAACTGCGTATATCACTGTTTATTAATTGTTTCATTGTTTGCGGGCTTTTTATCCTGTAAAAAAAAGAATAATCCTACTGAACCTGTTCTTGTAAATCTGCAACTGACCCGTATGGAAATTGATGGTAACCTGATAACGGAATCCATCACCAGAAATGTAAACAGGTCTCCCGCTATCCAGGTCAGGTTCAACGCCCCTTTGAAAAAAGAAAAAATCGATGTT
>CANHUF010000042.1 GCA_947463715.1 Sphingobacteriales bacterium | reverse complement strand
GGCGTGCTGATGTTGATGTCAGATGTGCCATAAGCAGCTTGCCATAGGGCGATATAGGCCCTGTTATTCTTCAGCTTGGCCAGAACGGCTGCAGGATTGGCGTGATTCTGCTCTTTATCAGCCAGGAATGGTCCCTGTGCCTGCTCTGCTGCAGTGCTACCGAGTCGTGAACCAGTTGCGCGGCCATCCCAGAACAGACCACCAATGAAAGCTTGGTCAACTGCGTCATAAGCCATATTGGGTGCAAAAGTAGCATAGGCAGCACTTGGTGGCTTTCTGCGGCCGAATGCACCGGCTGGAGCACCTTCACCGATTCCGGCTACGAATCCACGCTTGAATCCTGAAGCAGCAGCAGCACCACCGGTTGGAATATCGCTGAAACCGGAGAATCCAACTTCAGGAGCATGGCAGGAGGCACATGACTGAACACCTACTGGCTCAGACAAACGGGCATCAAAGAAAATCTGCTTACCCAGCTGCTGAACAGCAGAAAGCGTGTTCTTCTTGCGGGCACGGGCATTGTCGATGTTGGCATCAACATCAATGTCTTTCTTACATGAATCTAAAAAGAGAACGGAACAAATTGCAACTGCGAGCGTTTGCAGTTTTCGACTGTGTAACATGTGACTTAAGTTTTTTTGTCAGAAAAAAGGTTTACAACAGTCTTTCGAAGGAAGTGGATTGGTTGGTTTGTTATTAGACATGACAAATCTGTGACACAAATCAACCAATTGCAAGAAAATGTTAAAATATTTTTATTACGTGCGTGAAAAAAATCAATCGGCCGGATGCAGCTGGAAGTCACTCCTCCATATCAGCTGGTACAATAAGAACCGGACAATTTGCTTTTTCAATTAGATGCCTGCTATTGCTGCCCAAGGCAATTCCTCTAACGGCTGTATCTCCTTTTTGTCCCATTACCACCATAAATGGCTCAATGCGATTGATAATATCCAAAATAGATTTATACGCAGATCCATTTACTGTAATTTCCCTTTCAGGAAGGGGTTTAGGCTCCTGATCTCCAAAGCAGGCCTGGAGGTAGGATTGCATTTTGGTAGAGGCGAGCTGAATACATTCGCTTTGCCAGGTAGTAAGTTCGTCTGCAGTTGGTGGCTTGGTGAAAAAAGGTAGCTCACATACATGGTAGATCATCAGCCGTGTTTTGGGAATATGCAATAAATCGGTAGCAACGCGCAATGCTTTGGCAGCATTCTCTGAAAAGTCTGTGGGATGGAGGATGATCTTTGTATGGAATCTCATGAACCAAATCTAGAGCCAGGAGCGTCTCCGAAAAATGATTTCGAAATGTTGATTTCATGAATCTTGTCAGTGCCACAGTGCTTGTAGGCAGACAATTGCGGACTTTACCATATCTAAAAAATACGGGCTGCCTGTTTACAGGCAGCCCGTAAATAAAAACATATAAATCTTAATAGCCGGGATTCTGAACTATAATGGGGTTAGACGTAACCTCAGTAGCAGGAATAGGCCATATGAACCTGAAGTCGCTGTATGGAATAGCAGCCTGTGCGGTTACTACTGCTTTACCAAAACCATACTGAGCCAGGGTTGTACCTGTAACACCACCGTTGGTAACTTTCGCAGGAATACCAACAGGTCTAACAGCAGCAACAGGGTCCAGAACAGTTCTGTGAATATCCGGCCAGCGTCTTCCTTCAGCAAGGAATTCGATCCTTCTTTCCAACAGAATTGCCTGCAAGAGGGCAGTAGGTGTGGCAAAGCTGGCAACAGTATATTGTTGGGCAGCCAGATTGGCGAGTGACCTGTTTCTGACCATATTCAACAAGTCAACTGCACGGGCAGATACAGCCGCGGATGCCCTGGCTTCTGATTCAGCCTGATTGAGTAAAACTTCAGCCCAGCGGATGATTGGGGTATTGTCTCCACGTCCTGAATAATCAGTGTACTTGGTTGTCATGATAGCCCTTCCGATTGCTGTACCTCCATTTCTGTATAGGCCTGACCTTCTGAGGTCATCTTCCAGCCATCCTGTATTGTTCCATATAATGGGAGAAACGCAAACCAGTCCACGACCCAGCAGATCAGTTGATCCATACATGGCAGCAGGTGCACCATTTACTGAACCATTGTCTAGCGGATCATTCTTCACAGAGAAAATGTTCTCAGCTGTAACACTGTTACCTCCGGGGGATCCGAAAGATCCGGCAGGTGTTGCCATGAGTGCATGGTTACCAACAAGACTTCTTACAGAAGCAGGAGATGCAGTATTTAATGCGGCAGGAATAAGTGCATTACCGGCTGTAATGGCATCAGCCCATCTTCCCATGTGCATGAGAACCCTTTGCTTAAGGGCAATGGCCGCAGACTTCTGGGCGCGATAGATAGGGCCTGCGCTGTTCGCAACAGGAAGGTTTGTTTCTGCAAAAGCGAGGTCTTCAAGCAATTTGGCATAGCCTGCAGCAATTGTTGGCCTGGGTTCCTTTTGCAGTTTTTCCAATGTGGCGCTTCCTGTTACGGCATAATCCCTGTAAGGAACACCCAAAGCTGAACCAGCTCCATCTAGGAAAGGACGTGCAAAGTGAATCAGCAACTCATGATGCCCAAGTGCACGCAAAAAACGGCACTCTGCTTCATATTGTGTGGCAACCGCTCCTGTAAGTACCCCTGTGGAAGCAGCTTTTCTGAAACCTTCAATGGCAATGTTAGCCTTATTGATCATGCTGTAGGTATTATCCCACATAGACACGTTGTTGGCAGTAGCGGGTGTATAAGTACCCTGATAGGTGATCTGGTAAAATGCCTGGAGGTTTACCATGTCCTCACCCCTATTATCGCCTTGTTCAATGGTAGCGGCACCAAAGGGATAACCACGTCCGGCAAGTGTAGGTCCGCCTGTTTGTGCAGCATCATAAACACCGTTCAATGCAAGGTCTGCCCTTGCCTGTGTTGTAAAGACACTTTCATCGGTAAATGCAGAATAGGGTTGCTGATCAAGCACCTTGGTGCAACTTGCCGCAGCAAATACTGCAACTGCAAGCAGGGTACTTTTAGTGATGAATTTTATGAATCTCATTGTTTTCTTTTTTTCGTGTTTGAATGGTTTATCGTTAGAATCCAACGCTGAGACCAACAGCAAGGATGCGCAGGCTTGGAGAAACAGCATTATCCTGTCCGGCCTGACTTGCATTATCAGGATCAAGTCCTGAATACTTGGTGAAAGTCAACAGATTTTGTCCCTGTGCAAAAATGCGTGCGCTCTTGATATATCCATTTGATCCGGAAAGTGCTTTGGAACCTATATTGTAATTCAATACCACGTTCTGCAGACGGATATAATTTCCCTGCTCAACAAACCTTGAAATGGCTGCTCCTGTCTGGTTTACAGTTGCACTTTGGGCATACCTCAAACGGGGAACATCAGTCACATCACCAGCCTTTTGCCACCTGTCTAAAATTTTCACGCTGTTGTTGTGGAAGTTCTGACTCAAAAGGGCTTCCTGCTCTGTGATATTCATGATTTTGTTTCCACCCTGGAAACGGATCATGATTTCGAGCGACAGATTTTTGTATCGGAAGTTATTGGTAAAGGCACCAAAATAAGTAGGCAGACTTGATCCAAGGTTAACCTTATCAGCATCAGTAATGGATGTTTGGTTGGCAGTAGTCATGGCACCATCATTTTTGTCGTTCGCAAAATAATATGCGCCATTAACTGTACTTCTTTGTACAAGCTTGCCATCCGCTTTCAGATACATGGGATTTCCTGTTGCGGTATTAACACCCATATATTGCCATCCCCATATGTAGTTAAGCGACTGTCCAACTTCAATTCTGTTATAGGTACCTGGTATTGTATTTACAGGTACGCCACCGATTGAGTAGAGTGAAGTGATTTCATTCTTCAGGTTGGTGTAGTTGGCGTTGAAACTCCAGGTGAAATCCTTTGCACGGATGATATCACCACTGAGGCTGAATTCCAAACCATTGTTGCGGGCTGTACCAATATTCTGACTGATAGAGTTACCGGGGATACCTGCAGAGTTAGGCGTAGGAACTGCAAAAACGAGCTGGTCGATATCATTCAGGAACCAGTCGGCCACAAAAGTAAGGCGATTATCCAGAAGTCCTAATTCGATACCTACATCAAACTTCTTGCTTCTCTCCCATTGAAGAGCAGCATTACCGATCAGGTTTGGTGCGAGACCAGGGATATTACCATAAGGAGCAGAACCAAAAGTACTCAGGTAAGGGAAGCCCCCGAGCTGGTTACCTACAATTGCATAGGAACCTTTCAGTTTGACATCACTGAATGTATTGCTCAAAAATGCGCTGTTCTTCCAGAAACTTTCCTCTGAAACTCTCCAGCCAGCAGAACCACCCGGGAAAATACCATAACGGTTGTCTGGCGCAAGTGAACTTTGTCCGTCTCTTCTCACAGAACCCTGAATGAAATATTTACTGCGGAAGTCATAATTCAACCTGCCGAAAAGTGAATGGAAACCACTCACACCATATCCACCACCAGCAAACTGAAGGGCACCAGAACCGCTGATCACATTCTTCTGCTGGAAGAAAGGATCAGACAATTGCTGCAGCGATCCGGAAACGTTTCTGCTGATGTCTTCCTGCACTTCATGACCTGCAGTCAGGTAAAGGTTATGTCCACCATTGAATGACTTATTGTAATTCATGTAGTTCTGCCATACCATACGCTGATATTGCTGTGCTGCATTGTATACATATCCTCTTGAGCTGAATCCATCACCATGAACGGAACTCCAGGAGATATAGGAATAGTCGTTCAGGAAGTCAAAGTTGAAAGCAGAGCGGATTTTAAGGCCTTTGAGTGGACTCACTTCAACAAAAAGGTTGTTATTTACCCGCAGCTTATCTGATGAATACGCATTGTTCGTAAGTGTGAAAGCCGGATTGGTATAGTTGTCATCAACAGGATTGGTGTTAGAACCCAGACCAACCTGGTTGAGTGCCGGGAAACGAATATTGAAACCTGTTGAATTACTTGGATCAAAAGGATTTACATTGGGCAACATACGCAGGGCAGAAGCCATACCACCACTCAAAGCATTTGTACCATTGTTCTGGTCATTGTCTATCTGCCTGGAAAGCGTGAGGTTATTACCAATTTTTACGTATTTATTGATTTCATTCTCAAAGTTAAACCTGATGCGGTAAGCGTTGTTTTGATTGGAAATCAATACACCTTTCTGGTCACTGTAATTGAGGGAGAAGAAATAGGTACTTTTTGCAGTTCCTCCAGAAAAACTCAGGTTCTGCTGCATATTCATCACATTCTGATTCATGACAATCTGCTGCCAATCGTAAGTGTTATCCCCCAATGCCGCCCAGTTGCCGAGACCCTGATTGGTTCTTTTCTCATTGGCTATTTGTACAAACTGCTCGTTATTAAGCAGGTCGTATGTCTTGAATGGAGATATGAAACCATAAGTAGCATCATAATTGATCTTCATCTTACCAGTCTTTTCTCCTTTCTTGGTTGTGATCAGGATAACACCATTGGCAGCACGTGAACCATAGATGGCAGTTGCAGAGCCATCTTTGAGCACCTCTATATTCTCAATGTCATTCGGATTGATATCACCTAAAGCATTTGAGTTTGTAGCAGCAGCAAGGTTACCTGTAATAAATGGCACACCATCTACCACAATTAATGGCGATTGGTTGCCAGTAACTGAATTGATACCACGGATACGGATACGGGCAGGAGTGCCTGCATCACCACCAGAAGTAACAACCTGCACACCAGCAGCACGACCAGCAAGTTGCCTGTCTACAGAAGGTGTTACCAGTTGTGAAAATTCTTTTGCATCTATTTTTGATGCAGATCCGGTGAAAGCTTTTTTCTGCTGAACACCATAGCCCACAACAACCACCTCAGACAGTGAATTGCTTTCCCTGTTCATGGATGCATCAGCACTGTTTTTGCCAGCGATTCTCACATCCAGTTCAATGAACCCCACAAAGGTAAATCTCAACGCACTGGCTTTGGCACCCACCTGAACGGAATAGATACCTTCATTGTTGGTGACTGCCTTGCCGGTACCGCCAATTTCTGAAACGGTAACGCCAGACAAAACTTCACCATTCTCATCTGTAACCTTTCCGGTTACTGTTCTACCCTGGGCCAGAAGCTCCAAGCTTGCAAATGAGATTGCAAGGAACAACATTAACAGTTTTCTCATGCTTGTTTTTTTTGATTAAAATTTTTTATGGTTATTATGTAAAATATTAATGTTTGCTAATGCATAATATTTACACATAAGCTTACAAATATAATTGTTACGACTACTTAATTGTCATTGTGTAGAAAATTTTGATGGCTCAAAAGCAGATTACGCAAATCATTATTCAATTAAGTAGTTGTTATAGTCAGCAAACTGAATGAATATGACATTTTTTTGACAGTCTAAAATCGTTATATTTGGATAACACTCTTGTACTTCAAGCCAACACATATGCTTTGCCTGCCTGTAAAAATCCTGCCTGCGGGCCGGTTGTTTCTCATCATCCTGATTTTTGTTTCCTGTAAGCATTTGGAACCCGGAGAATCGGAAATCAGGGAACTGCCGGATCAGGTTAGTTACAATTTTGATATCCGCCCAATTTTATCAGATAAATGCCTTTCCTGCCACGGGCCGGACGCCAATAAAAGAAAAGCAGACCTGAGGCTTGACCTACCAGAATCCGCTTATCAGGCACTGAAGGAACATCCCGGAGCACATGCCATTGTACCCGGTAATCCGGAAATTTCTTCCCTATACCTGAGCATCACTGCTAAGGATTCTGCTCAACTCATGCCCCCACCTTCCTCCAACCTGAAACTGACAAGGCATGAAATTGCCTTACTGGAAAGATGGATTAAACAGGGTGCCAAATATGAAAAACATTGGGCTTTTACACCCATCAGAAAATCAGCTTTGCCGGGGGTGGACAATGAAACTTGGTGTAAAAATGAAATCGACCGGTTTGTCTTATCCAAACTGGAACAACAAGACCTGAAACCCAATCTGGAAACCGACAAAGAACGTTTGTTGAAAAGGGTATCTCTTGACCTGACCGGACTTCCTCCTACTCTCGCTCAAATGGATGCCTTCCTGGCTGATCAACGACCAGACGCTTATGAAATAATGGTAGACCAGTTTTTGCAACAACCTGCCTACGGAGAGAAAATGGCCCTGCATTGGCTTGACCTGGCGCGCTATGCAGATTCACATGGCTACCAGGACGATGGCTACCGCACCCAATGGCCCTGGCGCGACTGGGTAATTCATGCCTATAACAAAAATATGCCTTACAATGAGTTTGTTACCTGGCAACTCGCCGGGGATCTGCTTCCGGGTGCAGGCAAAGAACAATTGCTGGCCACAGCCTTCAACAGGAACCACAAAATCACAGAAGAAGGTGGGGTCATTCCGGAAGAATACAGAACCATGTATGTGAGCGACAGAACCGATCTGGTGGGAAAAGGATTAATGGGTGTAACATTGGAATGCGCAAGATGCCATGACCATAAATATGACCCATTCTCACAAAAGGATTACTACCAGCTTTTCGCTTTTTTCAATAACGTGAAGGAGGTGGGTATAGAATCAGTTATCGGCGGACCGGAAACCTACGCCAAACAACCGCTGATGGAAATCAGCAACACCGAAGTCAGGCAACTGCTGCACTTCATCAACAAACCGGACACAAACAGACTGATCGTTTCTGTTATGGGAGATTTGGATACCATAAGACCCACCCGCGTTTTGAACCGTGGTCAGTACGACATGCCGGGTGATACGGTTGTGCCAGGTACTCCGGCATCCATACTTCCATTTCCTGCAGCATATCCTGCCAACCGGCTGGGATTGGCCAAATGGTTATTCGACCCTAAACACCCGCTCACCGCCAGGTTTTACGTCAACCTGCTCTGGCAGGAATTCTTTGGGAAAGGACTCGTTAAAACTACCGGTGATTTTGGCATGCAGGGAGAACTGCCCAGCCATCCTGCATTGCTGGACTGGCTCGCCTATGATTTCATACAACACAACTGGAACATCAAGCGGTTGGTGAAAATGATGGTCACCTCCGCCACATACAGACAATCCGGTGAAATCTCCCCAGACAAACTGGCCAGGGATCCGGAAAATATATTGCTGGCAAGAGGTCCGCGCTATCGCATTGCAGCAGAACTGATCAGAGACCTGGTTTTAAGCAGCAGCGGCCTCCTGAACAAAAGTATAGGCGGACCCAGCGTTAAACCCTATCAGCCACCCGGATTGTGGGAAGGAGCCACTTCGGGCAGGGGCTTGCTTTCTGTATACCAGCAGGATCATGGTACGCTGCTGTACAGAAGGGGGATGTACACCCTCATTAAAAGAACAGTCCCTCCGCCTTCCATGATAATTTTTGATGCCAGTAACAGGGATATCTGTGAAGTAAAGCGGCTCAAAACCAATACGCCACTTCAGGCCCTCGTCATGATGAACGATCCGGCTGTTCTGGAGGCCTCCAGGGTGCTGGCAGCCAGGCTCATCAACGAAAAAAATACGCCAGAGCAGGCCATCAACAAAGCGTTCAGAACCATCGTGTGTAGAAAACCTACAGCAAAAGAACTAAAAATCCTGGTAGACTATCATCAAAAAATAGTTTTGGGCATGAAGGAGGAACAGGCGGTAAAATTACTGTCGGTTGGGGAGTACCCACTCCCGGAAAATGCTAAGAAAAAGGAGCTGGCTTCGCTGATGCGCATTGTGAATACTATTTATAACCTGGAAGAAACCATCACAAAATCCTGATGGACAATCCATCTCAATAAAAGATACAACTGTATGGAAAAGGAAGTGATTGAACATGGGTTTAGCATGAACCGCCGGCGTTTTTTTACCGGGGTTGGTATGGGCATAGGCAGCATGGCACTTGGCTCACTGCTGATGCCGGACCTGTTCAGCGGTTCAGGTTCAACTGAAACTGGCCTTGCACCCGGGATTCCTCATTTTGCACCTAAGGCAAAAAGGGTAATTTACCTGTTTCAGAACGGAGCACCTGCGCAACAGGAACTTTTCGACTATAAACCGCTGCTCAGGGAAATGACAGGGAAGGAAATACCAGCTTCCGTAAGGGGCATGCAAAGGCTGACAGGCATGACGGCCTATCAGTCGTCTCTTCCACTGGTCGGTTCTTTTGTTGATTTCAAACAGTACGGTCAATCCAGAGCTTGGATCAGCGACCTGATGCCCTATACTGCCAAAATAGCTGATGACTTATGCTTCATACAATCTATGTACACAGAAGCAATCAACCATGACCCGGCGCTCACCTTTCTACAATCCGGTGCCCAGCAGGGAAACAGGCCCAGCATGGGCGCCTGGCTGAGCTACGGATTGGGTAGCGAAAATAAAAACCTGCCTGCGTTTACTGTCCTGCTTTCCAGGGGCATAGGAAACGGGCAGGGTGTATACTCCAAATTATGGACCAACGGATTCCTCGATTCAGTACACCAGGGCGTGCAGTTCAGCAAAGGGGAAGATCCGGTGTTATACCTGAAGGATGCAGAAGGACTAAGCCGCGGAGAAAGAAGGGATATGCTGGACAAGCTGGCCGAACTGAATGACCTGTCTTATCAGGAGTTTGGAGACCCAGAAATTGCCTCCCGCATTAAGCAGTACGAAATGGCTTATCGCATGCAAACTGCTGTTCCTGATGTCATGGATCTGTCTAAGGAACCAGACAGCATTGTCAACCTCTATGGCCCAGACTGCCTTGTACCAGGCACTTTTGCAGCCAACTGCCTCCTTGCCCGTAAACTTTCTGAAAGCGGAGTAAGGTTTGTGCAGTTGTACCACCAGGGCTGGGACCAGCACGGCAACCTGCCTTTTGAAATTGCCAAGCAGGCTAAAGATGTTGATCAGGCTTCTGCTGCCCTGGTAACAGATCTCAAACAAAGGGGATTACTCGACGAAACGCTGGTGATCTGGGGCGGAGAATTCGGCCGCACCAGCTACACCCAGGGAAAGCTGAGCATGGATAACTATGGACGCGATCATCACCCACGTTGTTTCAGCATATGGATGGCGGGCGGAGGTGTTAAACCTGGAATAGTGCATGGGGAGACCGATGAATTTGGTTACAACATTGCCAAAGATCCAGTTCATGTTCACGATTTTCATGCTACTGTATTGCACATGCTCGGACTGAATCACGAACAGCTGATCTTCAAACACCAGGGCAGGCGTTACCGGTTAACAGATGTATCAGGCAAAGTGGTCAACAACATCCTCGTATGAAATACAGATTGACAGTTATTGCAGAGCAGTTGTTGCTGGTACTCAACCTGTTTACTGTTTTCCTCCTGCTTTTTTCAGAAAAACTGGAACTCCCCTACTGGATGCAACCAGCAGGCAGAATGCACCCCATGATGCTGCATTTTCCCATAACATTGCTATTATTATGGGCTGTCATGCACTTTTTCGGAGAAAAAGAACAAAACCAACCACAAAAAGGATTTAACCACATCAAGCAATTGATACTGCTCGCTGGAACACTAACTGCAGGGATAACAGTGGTTGCCGGCATTTTTCTCTCCCGTGAATCCTCCTATACTTCCGAAGAAATATCCTGGCACAAATGGACCGGAGCCATCCTGTTCTTTTTGTCTGGGATGATTTACGCCACTGGCAAAACGAAATGGGGTTTGCACAGGATGTATCAATTTACTCCCGTGCTGCTTGCGTCTGCCGTGATTATGACCGGCCACCTCGGAGGAGAGATTACACATGGAGACCAGTATGTGCTGAACCCCATCCTTTCCAGGAAGCCAGTTGAACAGGTTCCATTCGACAGCATGCAGGTATACAATGATCTCGTGAAACCGCTGTTGGAAAAAAAATGCATGAGTTGCCACAACCAGCAAAAAATGAAGGGAGAACTATCTCTCGCCGATACCCTTGCAATTATGAAAGGCGGAAAAACGGGGGAGCTGTTTATACCCGGAGAAACAGCAACCAGCCTGCTTTTGCAGCGCATTCACCTCCCCATTGAGGATGAGCATCACATGCCGCCACAAGGGAAAATACAATTAAGTGCTGAAGAATTGAGCCTACTGGAATGGTGGGTGAAAAACCATACCAGCTTTAAGCAACGCTTGAATACTTTGCCTTCCGATGATTCACTGGTGGTATGGGTAAAATCCCGTTTCAACCAAACTGAGGTTCCAGGCTACAAATTTCGTCCCGCCGAAGCAGCTATACTCGCACAGCTCAACACCAGCTACTGCAGTGTTTTACCATCAGATCGTGAAACAAATGCATTGGAAGCCAGGTTGTTCAACCAGGAAACTTATGCTGCAAAGCAGTTGGAAGACCTGAAGGAAATCAGTGAACAACTTGTTTCACTTAGTCTTTCTAAAATGCCGGTAAAGGATGATGACCTTAAAAAAGTGGCAATTTTTAACAATCTTCGGAGGCTTGACCTCAGCTTCACTACTGTCAGCACTAAAGGTCTGCGTGAATTGACCAAGTTGGAGCACCTCGAGAAATTATCCCTCGCAGGTACCCCGCTTCCCTTTCAGGGCATGTTGGATGTCCTCAGGGAATTCAAACAACTGAAAACTGTGGGCATCTGGAATACCAGTTTGACGGCAACTGAGATGAAGCAACTGGAACAAGCTTATCCTGGCATTCGATTCTTGAAAGGCTTTGATCCTGAACAAGCTGAAATGCTTAAATTGAATCCACCCCAGCTTAAAAACAAAAGTCAGGTATTCAAAGACTCCATCAAGGTTGAGTTAAGACACCCCATCAAAGGCACTACAATCAGGTATACAATTAACGGAAAAGAACCAGATAGCACAGGTTCCCCGGAATTTGAAAGTAATCTGATATTTAAAGGGACAACTGTAATAACCACCAAAGCATTTAAATCAGGCTGGTACGCCAGTGATATCGCCAGTTTTGGTTTGTATAAAAACAGCTTCATCCCAGACAGTGTAAACATTGAAACCCCATTGAACGCAGTGCACCAGGC
>CANHUF010000041.1 GCA_947463715.1 Sphingobacteriales bacterium | reverse complement strand
GATGTTGTTACTATTGGGCAATATCTTCAGCCAACACGCAAGCACCTTCCTGTTCAACGTTTTGTACATCCTGATGAATTCAAGGAATACAAAGAGATTGGATATAGTTTGGGATTAGACTACGTAGAAAGTGGACCATTGGTTCGTTCCTCATACCACAGTGAAAAGCATGTATTCCCAGGCTATGGCCGTGAACAATGGGAAAAAGAGAAATTAATTCAGCATTGAATTAATTAAAAAATTATCTGTTTTTCTCCCAAACCAAAGCACTTGCGCCTAGAATAGCCGCATCAGATTCTTTGAGGTGGCTGACCAGTATTTTTACTTTATTCTGGAATACCTGGATGAGATTTTCCTCCATGTGTTTCCGGGTAGGCTTCAGAATCAGGTCGCCCGACTTTGTTAATCCTCCAAAAAGAATAATAGCTTCGGGACTACTGAACATTACTGCATTTGCCAGGGCAAGTCCTAATATTTTACCTGTAAATTCAAAGATTTCAAGAGCAAGCTTATCACCTTTAATTGCAGCATCATAAACAACTTTCGAGTCCAGGGTTTCCTTATCAGCATCTCTAAGTAGGCTTGGTTCTGTACTATTTTCAAGCACTTCCAATGTTGTTAGCCTTACGCCTGTTGCTGACGCATAGCTTTCCAGAGAACCTTTTTTTCCTGTACCCTCATGCATGCGTCCATCCGGTATTACTATGGTATGACCCAGTTCTCCGGCAAAACCATCATGACCGTAAATTAATTGTCCGTTTGCCACTATTCCACTTCCCACTCCAGTACCAAGGGTTATCATGATGAAATCCTTCATTCCCTTGGCAGCTCCATACATCATTTCTCCAATAGCAGCTGCATTGGCGTCATTGGTTAGCGTAACGGGAAGCCGAAATTTATCACTCATCAGTTTGGCGAGTGGAATGATACCTTTCCAGGGTAGATTAGGCGCATATTCAATCGTGCCACTGTAATAGTTACCATTGGGTGCACCAACTCCAATACCTGAAATTGTTCCGATTCCGCCAGCAGTGTTGATCAATACCAGAAGATTATCATACAATTCATTGATATAGGCATCAATTTCTTTGTGTTTTCGGGTTGACATCTCACCGGAGAAGAGGACATTGCCATCGCGGTCAACAATACCGAATTTCGTTCCTGTGCCACCTATATCTATGCCTATTGCCAGTGGTTGATTTGCACCCATATGTTCTGTTGTATGATTTAAAAAAGTAGGCGACCAATATTAGTTGGTCGCCCAATTTACAGCAATTTTTTGAAAATTAATGCGATGCTGATACCTGAGCATCCACATCTAATCCTTGTTTCTTTAAAACAGATCTTGTCTGCAGAGCATGCCAGGCTAAATATGCAAAGCAAATAAGTGGAACAATATAGGAAAGCTGGGTATAGGTATGGATTGCCGTATTGGCACTATCATCCAAATCAATTACTGCACCCTGAAGTGGAGGTATGATCGCGCCACCCAGAATCATCATGATTAGGAAGGCTGACCCCTGACTCTGGTACTTTCCAATCCCATTAACTGCTAACGCAAATATTGCTGGCCACATTACTGAGCAGCATATACCGCAGCTGATAATAGCGAAATTGGCAACCATTCCTGTTGTAGTAAGTCCAATCAATGTTGCGATAGCACCCAGAACAGAAACTGTTAATAACAGTTTTACTGGTTTTTCCTCTGCAAAAAGGAAGGCTGCTACTGCAATGGCAATACAAATGGGATACATCAGAAAATCACTGATGTCATTTCCTTTAATGATATTTACAAGCAGAATAATGCCAAAAGCTGCAAAAGGAACTACTATCACCAATATTCTTTTCACCTGTTTACTGAAATTGAAAACACTTACGGCACCAGTCCACCTGCCAATCATCATAGAACCCCAATAAAGAGAGATTAGATGGGATATATGTGATTCATCATATCCACCAAATGCGTCTTTTTTCAATAAGGCACCAAAATTATTATCAATTGTAACCTCAACGCCAACGTATATGAAAATTGCAATCATACCCAGAACAAGCTGTGGATATGCCATTGCGCCCCACCCCTCAGGGTTTTTTCTGGCGCTCAACATAGATAAGAAAAGGATGGCAAGAATTATAATAAGTGAGGATGCAATGATTATGCTTTTTTCAATACCTGTATTATTTTTAACCCAGTCAGAAAAAAGTACAGGCAAAAATGCCACACCTATAATCAGGAGGACATTCATGGCTTTCGGGCTTTTCTCCAGTTTTTCATCTGAAGTGGTTTTAGGCAGATTGGCGTAAGCAAATATAATTGATGCTACAATGAATAATCCTGCCAGAAAGAAATAAAGGGTTTGTATGTTCTCAATGGAGGCTTCTTTGGCACTTGCCACACTTCCGAAAAGAAGGAAACTCACAACCAAAGGTCCGAGCAATGTTCCGAAGGAATTGACGCTACCACCCATATTCAATCGGTGGGTACCTGTTTCAGGACTTCCCAATGCAACTGCAAATGGCTGAGCTGCAGTTTGTTGCAGGGAGAATCCAAGTGCTATGATAAAAAAGGCCACTAAAACTAATGGGAACGATGCTTTTTCTAAACCACTTATGTAAGCGAGTGCCAGGGCTCCTAGCACAGAAATCAATAAACCGTACACAATGCCTTTCTTATATCCAATTTTATTCAGCAAATCTGTACCTGTTAGCACTGAAAAAATATAGAGTATAAGAGATCCATAAAAGTAGGCACCATAAAAGGCTGAACCAATAAGCTGTGATTGAATTTGATCTAAATCAAAGAATTTTTTACAGAAAGGAATGAAAATACTGTTGGAAGCGGCTACAAATCCCCAGAAAAAAAATACGGTGATCAGAACGCCAAATTGTGACCATTTAGTTTGTTGATTCATATGGAAGGTTGTTTATATGGATGCTCAAAATAATTATATTTCTTTACAAGCAAAATTTTTTGTTCTCAAATGACAATTCAATATTCC
Source organism: Sphingobacteriales bacterium (assembly GCA_947463715.1). Classification (GTDB taxonomy): domain Bacteria; phylum Bacteroidota; class Bacteroidia; order Chitinophagales; family Chitinophagaceae; genus Pollutibacter. Next base: position 9,045 of record CANHUF010000041.1, on the reverse strand, counting down.
TTATTTTCATGAAAATCTCGGAAATATGAAAATTTTAAACGTCAGTGCAGAGTGCTATCCAGTGGCAAAAGCAGGTGGACTAGGCGACGTTGTTGGAGCACTTCCACGGTTTCAGGTGGAACTGGGCCATGATTCCAGTGTGGTTATGCCAATGTACCGGACGCCCTTTTTATATGCCAATGACTGGCTCGTTGTTCACAAGGGATCCACAAATCTCGGACATTGGTGGTTTGATTATACCGTAATAAAGGAAAAAAGTGATAAACAGGGGTTTTCACTTTATCTTCTTGATATCAATGGTTTACTGGACAGGGAAAAAGTTTATGGCTATGAAGATGATACGGAACGTTTCATGGCCTTTCAGGTTGCAACTGTTCACTGGCTGAATACATGGGAGCAGTTACCTGATGTATTGCATGTTCACGATCACCACACTGCGCTCATCCCGTTTATGATGCAACATTGCTATGCGTATCAACGGCTTGCAGGTGTCCCTTCTGTATTAACAATTCACAATGCCCAGTATCAGGGTGCATTTGGCTGGGATAAAACCATCTATCTGCCACACTGGGATAGTTGGAAAAGAGGACTGCTTGAGTGGGAAGGACAAATTAATCCGCTTGCATCAGGCATAAAATGTGCCTGGAAAGTTACAACAGTGAGTCAGTCTTATCTGCAGGAATTGCGTTATATGAGTAACGGACTAGAAGCAATTTTTGAGTATGAACAAGGTAAATGCAGCGGTATCCTTAATGGTATCGATTTTAAGGTTTGGAATCCTGAATCAGACCAGTATTTAAAGAATCACTTTACTCCTGAGACCCTCGAAGCTGGAAAGAAGGCCAATAAGTTGCTGATCTGTAATCAGTTTAATCTTGACCCCGATAAACCTTTGTTTATTTTTATTGGCAGACTGGTTGGGGAAAAAGGAGCAGATTTGTTACCTGATGTTATCAGGGATGCATTCCGGTTTATTGGCAGAAGTATGAACTTTCTCATACTGGGTAGCGGAGAAAAACAGGTTGAGGATGATCTGAATCAACTAAAAGTTATCTCACAAGGTGACTACAATACTTACATTGGATATAATGAAACGCTCAGTCATGTTATGTATGCAGGAGCAGACTTCCTGTTGATGCCATCAAGGGTAGAACCTTGTGGGTTGAATCAGCTATATGCCCTGAGATACGGAACCATACCACTTGTGCGTAAAACCGGAGGATTAAAAGATACCGTCATTGATATCGGTAATCCGGACGGTTACGGCATAAATTTTGAGCAGGTATCGGTAGGAGATATTACCCATGGCATTTACAGGGCTTTGGAACTGTATCGTAATATTAGAACTTTTCGCAGTTTAAGAAAAAAGATTATGCAACTGGATTTCAGCTGGAATAAAAGTGCAACAGATTATATTGATTTATACCAAAGTTTTCAGTAAATTGACAAAATACATCTAAGCTATGAATAAGAATGTTATTGCCATAATTTTAGGAGGAGGAGCAGGAACAAGGCTTTCACCATTGACATCAACCAGAAGTAAACCTGCTGTACCGATTGCGGGTAAATACCGACTAGTTGATATCCCGATTTCGAACTGTTTGAATTCAAATATTGGGCGGATGTATGTGCTGACGCAGTTTAATTCGGCATCCCTGAATAAGCATATAAAAAACACTTATCATTTCAGCGCATTCAGCAGTGCTTTTGTAGATATCATTGCCGCAGAACAAACTCCTGATAATCCCGCCTGGTTTCAGGGAACAGCTGATGCCGTAAGGCAATCCCTGAGACACATAACCCAGCAGGATTTTGACTATGTCCTAATTCTTTCAGGCGACCAATTGTATCAAATGGATTTTGAGGAGATGATTGAAAACCATATACAAAGTCATGCTGATATTTCTATTGCCACTATTCCTGTAGGTACCCAAGAGGCCACAGAGTTTGGTATCATGAAAAAAGGAGAAGACGGAATTATCTCTTCTTTCATTGAAAAACCTAAGGCTGAAGTGCTGTCAGACTGGGAAAGTGATACAGGTGAAGCGATGGTTAAACAAGGCCGGAACTACCTTGCCAGTATGGGGATTTATATTTTTGGCAGAAAAGTGCTCTTTGATTTGTTGCAGGATGAGTTTAAAGATGCAACGGACTTTGGTAAGGAAATCATCCCATACTCCATTACTAAACATAATGTAGTAAGCTATCAATACGAGGGTTACTGGACTGATATTGGAAACATTCATTCATTTTTTGAGGCCAATTTAGCTTTGACACAGGACATACCTGAGTTTAACTTATTTGATAATGATAGGTCAATTTTCACAAGACCGCGTATGCTGCCTCCGGCAAAAATAAGCGGTACCACACTTGAAAAAACCATCATTGCAGAAGGTTGCATTATTAACGCATCAAGGGTAGAACACTCTGTATTGGGTATTCGTACCCGGATTGGTTACGGAACAACTGTTGTCAGTTGTTACATCATGGGTACTGATTTCTTCGAAACCCTCGATGAAATGAATAACTCTGAGCGCAACGGATTACCAAAGCTTGGAATTGGCGAAAGGTGCTACATAAAAAATGCCATCATTGATAAAAATTGCAGAATAGGTAACGATGTAAGAATCAACGGTGGTCCACATCTACCCAATGGTGACCATTCACTTTATACCATAAAGGATGGTATTGTAGTAGTCAAAAAAGGCGCTGTTATTCCCAATGGTTTTGTGATTTGATTATTGTTTTTCCGCATTTAAAATAAAAATGTTAACTTAGGATTGTGTTTATTTTACACATTAATGCTTGACCAGTATGGAAAAACAACTCAATCCTTTAGAAAGATTACATAAACCTAATCTGGGTTTCTGGCAAATATGGAATATGTGTTTCGGCTTTTTCGGAATACAATTCGGTTGGAGCTTACAGATGGGTAATATGAGTGCTATTTATGAATTTCTAGGTGCAAAACCTGAAGAGATTCCGGGGCTCTGGCTCGCAGCACCAATGACTGGTCTGATCATTCAACCCATAGTTGGATACCTCAGTGATAGAACCTGGCATCCAAAACTTGGCAGAAGAAGGCCCTATTTTCTGATAGGAGCCATTTTAAGTTCAATTGCTTTGTTCTTTATGCCCAATTCTCCAACAGTATGGATTGCTGCAGGTACATTATGGATTCTTGATTCCTGTATCAATATTTCCATGGAGCCATTTCGGGCATTTGTTGCTGATAACCTGAATGATTCACAACGATCCCGTGGATATGCCATGCAAAGTATGTTTATCGGAGGTGCATCTTTCATTGCAGGTTTTCTTCCAAAATTACTGGTAGATTGGTTTGGGTTTTCCAGGCAAAAAATTAACGGCGGTATCCCTGAAAACATAGTTTGGTCTTTTTATATCGGATCTGCTGTTTTTTTATTGGCTGTACTTTATACTGTGTTTAAAAGCAAGGAATATCCTCCTGATGAGATCAATGAACAAACCCAATTGCCATCTGAAAATATTTTTAAGGAAATAATAAGTGCCGTTGGAAATATGCCAGCACAAATGAAGCGACTTGCATTGGTTCAGTTTTTGACCTGGCCAGGTTTATTTCTCATGTGGTTTTACTACAGTACCGGTGTAGCAGTTAATATTTTCGGCGGAAATGCAGGTGCACCTGAAGGGTCTGTTGAATCGCTGAAATTTAGTCAGGGTCTTGAGCTTGCAAATTCCACCTCAGCCATTTTAAACCTTATTACTTTTCTGTTTTCATTCATCATTCCCTTTGTTGTGTCAAAACTGGGAAAAAAACTAACACATACTATTTGTCTGCTTGCAGGTGGTCTAGGACTTATTTCTGTCAATTTTATTGAAGAACCAAGCATGTTGTTTTTTTCCATGAGTATGGTAGGCATCGCTTGGGCTTCCATCCTCTCCATGCCGTATACCATTTTAGCTGGTAGTATTCCGCCGCAGAAGATGGGAATTTATATGGGGATCTTTAATTTTTTTATTGTACTACCTGAAATTATCGCATCTCTTACATTTGGTAACATCATGCAAAACTACCTTGATAATGACAGGTTACTTGCTGTATTGATAGGAGGTGTTTTATTGATAACTGCAGCATTACTTTGTTTATTCATTGTTAAGGAGGAAAAAAATTGAATTTGTTATGAGGAAAATTAGTGGCTTTTTTATTTTATATATTTTTTTAACTCAGCTTGCGCAAGCCAATAATCAGATCAATTGTTATCCATCCCACTGGTGGGTAGGTATGAAACATTCAAACCTACAGGTTATGTTACATGCCCAAAAAGATTTAAGTAAGTCCGTAAAGGTAAAATACCCCGGTGTTCTTGTTACCAAAGTGTACCAGCCTGAAAACAAACACTATCTTTTTGTAGACCTTCTCCTTTTGCCAACAGTTAAACCGGGAAGTTTTGACTTTGTATTTGACGATGGAACAAAACTGAATTATGAATTGAAATCGAGGCAAAAAATACAGTCAAAACCTACACAACAAGGTGTTAGGGCAAATGACCTTGTCTATTTAATTATGCCTGACCGTTTTTCAAATGGCGATCCTTCCAATGATTCATTCAATGATTTGAGGGATTCAACTTCAGATAGAAATAATCCATACAGCCGGCATGGAGGTGACCTTTCGGGGGTAAAACAAAAACTCGACTACCTCAAAGATCTAGGTGTTACTTCTTTATGGATGACTCCTGTATATGAAAATGACATGCCTAAAATGCAGGAAGGACCTTGGCTTATGAGTGGTTACCATGGATATTGGATAACCAATCATTATCAGGTAGACAAGAGACTGGGCGGAAACAAGGCGTATCGTGACCTTGTTGATGCAGCCCATGAAAAAGGATTGAAAATAGTTCAGGACGCAGTTTACAATCATGTGGGTTCTTACCACCATACAGTCATCGATCTGCCAATGCTGGACTGGTTAAACCAATGGCCAGCCTATACAGGGTCCAATCACCGCGAAGAATTGTTTACTGACCCCTATGCTTCCGCAGCAGAAAAAAAGGTAATGATAGGTGGATGGTTTGTGCCACATCTTCCGGATCTTAATCTGGCAAATCCATATTGCGCGAAATATGTGATACAAAATAATATCTGGACAACTGAAGAGTTTGGCATCGATGGTTGGCGGGTGGATACCTATAAATATTGCGATGAAAAATTCTTAAATGAAATAAATCAGGCATTGCTCAGGGAGTATCCTAATTTGACCGTTTTTGGTGAAGCCTGGACCAATTCTGTTCCTGCAAGTGCATACTTTACGGAAAATAATATGGATGTCCCTTTCAAGCATAAAATCAAGGGCGTTACTGATTTTCCGCTTAATTCAGCCATGTACAATGCACTCAATGATAACTTTGGGTGGACAGATGGTATCATGAAACTGTACATGACCCTTTCTCAGGATTTTTTGTATAAAGACCCATATACCAATTGTATTTTTCTTGATAACCATGACATGAACAGATTTTACTCCATGGTTGGTGAAGATATCTCCAAATACAAGATGGGGCTTGGTTTGCTCATGACACTCAGGGGAATTCCACAGGTGTATTATGGCACTGAGGTTCTCATGAAAAATTATAAAGATCCCAATGATGCTGCCGTAAGAAAAGACTTTCCCGGTGGCTGGGCCAATGATCCTGTCAATAAGTTCAATGTTGTCGGGCTGAATGATAAAGAGTCAGAAGCATTTGCTTTTTTTAAAAAACTTGCTAATTACAGAAAAAGTAGTGCAGTTCTTGCCAAAGGTTCTCTCAAACAGTTTATTCCGCAAAACGGACTTTATGTCTACTTCAGGAAATTGGGTGATCAAAGCATCATGTGTGTGGTCAATACTAACAAACAGCCACAACGTATTAAAATGGATCATTATAAAGAAGCAACAGGTGAATACAATACAATTCTGGACATTATGAGTGACAAGGGTGAACGATTACCATCTGAATTAACCGTTCCGCCCTTGGGATTTATGATGTATGAACTAAAAAAATAAATGTCTAAACCAAACTCCCTTCAATCCACGATCAATAGCAAGCCTTACGAGGAATTACATTTTGTTAATACAAAAGGGAGAGTTTGGAACTATTCTATCTTTTCAGAAGATGCCATTGCTAGTTTTCAGGCTGGCACACTTTACAACGCATATAACTACTTTGGGAATAAGCAAATTATTGTTTTAAATCAGCCTGGTACTTATTTTGCAGTTTGGGCACCTAATGCAACAAAGGTTTCAGTTGTAGGCAACTTTAATGACTGGCAAGAGGGAAAATATGAGTTGTTTGTAAGGCTAGATAATTCTGGTATTTGGGAAGGCTTCATCCCTTCAATCTCCAGGGGTGAAATTTACAAATACAGTATAACCGGTTTTGAAGGGAAAGTTTTACAAAAAGGGGATCCCTATGCCCATTATTGGGAAAAAAAGCCCCTCACTGCGAGTATTACCTGGAATTTTGAATACAACTGGAAAGATTCGGATTGGATGGCATCCAGGGAAAAATACAATTCACTTTCCTCACCCTATGCGGTTTATGAAGTGCACCTGGCAAGCTGGATGAGACCAGATCCAAGTGATGAAGAATCTTACTTCTCTTATTGGCAAATAGCTGAGCGGTTAATTCCTTACGTAAAAAAAATGGGATTCACCCATGTGGAATTTATGCCTGTCATGGAGTTTCCATTTGACGGTAGCTGGGGGTATCAGGGCACAGGTTATTTTGCTCCAACTTCCAGATTCGGCCATCCGGAAGAATTTATGGCCATGATCGATGCTTTTCACGAGGCTGAAATTGGGGTTATACTCGATTGGGTTCCTTCTCATTTCCCATACGATAGTCATGGTCTTTTTATGTTTGACGGAACACATACTTATGAGTATGCAGATATGCGCAAAGGCTATCACCCGGATTGGAACAGCTATATTTTTAATTACAAGAGGGGAGAGGTAAGGTCTTTTTTGATAAGCAATGCACGATTTTGGTTTGATAATTTTCACATTGATGGACTCCGTGTAGATGCTGTTTCTTCTATGTTGAAACTTGATTATTCAAGAAATGAGGGCGAATGGGAGCCTAATGAATTTGGTGGAAACGGAAATTTGGAGGCAATTGCTTTCCTGAAAGACATGAATGAAATGGTTTACCGTGATTTTGAGGGAGTTCAAACCATAGCAGAAGAAGCAACCAATTGGCCGGGTGTTTCTAAACCAACTTATGCAGACGGATTGGGTTTTGGCATGAAGTGGATGATGGGATGGATGCACGATACACTACGTTATTTCAAACAGGATCCCTATTACAGACAGTTTCAGCAGGATCAGCTCAGTTTTAGCATGATGTATTTTTATGATGAGAATTTTATGCTACCACTAAGCCATGATGAAGTTGTTCATGGTAAATCCCCCATGATTTATAAAATGCCAGGTGATGATTGGCAGAAATTTGCAAACCTCCGCCTGCTTTATACCTATATGTTCGCCCATCCGGGAACAAAACTTTTGTTTATGGGTAATGAGTTCGGACAAACAGAAGAATGGAATTACAAGACCAGTCTGAGATGGGATTTACTTGAACACGAATCTCACCAAGGCTTGCAACAATGCGTAGCTGCATTGGCCAGGCTGCTTAAAAGTGAAAAAGCATTACACGAAAGGCAATTTAATCCAGATGGATTCAGGTGGCTTGATTTATCTCGCAGACAAGAATCGGTCATTTCATTTATGCGTTTTAGTGCTGAGGGAAGAGAGGAAGTGATGGTGATTCTCAATATGACACCAGTAGAAAGAAAAGATTGGTGTGTTGGAGTTGATGAACAATCTTCCTGGACAGAAATCTTCAACAGTGACCACGAAATGTTTTGGGGTACAGGTCACTTCATAAATGCACAACAACTGGATTCGTTTCCTGATGCTGAAAATTCAGACTTCTTTCAGTTCAAAATCAATTTACCGCCACTTGGAGGAATTATACTCAAAAAGGTATAAACAACACTTACATTTTTTCCGGTACCTGAATCCCCAGCATTTTCATTCCGGAATCCAAAATCGTTGCAACAATGGAAGCAAGACGGAGGCGTAATTCTCTTTTTTCAATAGTTTCAGCATTAACAATGCTGAATGCTGCATAAAATGAATTGAAATTTTGAGCCAGTTGAAAAAGGTAATTGGCTAAAGTTGATGGATCCAGCGCATCAGCTGCCTGTTTGATAACCTGATCATAGGTTTCTGCAAGTAAAAGCAGGTCTTTTTCCTGCTTTTCGAGGATGCCATAGTCAGACAAAGATTGACCTGCAGAGGCTTTTCTTAAAATTGATTTTATCCTGGCGTGGGTGTATTGAATAAACGGACCAGTTGATCCATGAAAATCAATCGATTCTTCAGGGTTGAAGATCATCTTCTTTTTGGGATCAACTCTTAATAAAAAGTACTTCAATGCACCAAGCCCAATCATCTCATACAATTGAACCAATTCAGCTTCATCAAAGTCTTTGACTTTACCAAGATTCTGTGTATGTTCTTTGGCAATGGCTATCATTTCATCAACCAGGTCATCTGCATCTACCACCGTGCCTTCCCTGCTTTTCATTTTTCCTGTTGGCAATTCAACCATGCCATAAGACAGATGATGTATACCAGCAGCATAGGGTAATGCTAATTTTTGGCAGATAAGTTGTAAGACTTTCATGTGGTAGTTTTGTTCATCGCCTACCACATAAATACTCTGATCCATGCCAAACTCATCATACTTCCGCTGCGCCAGTCCAATATCCTGGGTAATATAAACTGAAGTGCCATCTTTTCGGAGAACAAGTTTTTCATCAAGCCCATCTGGGGTAAGGTCTATCCAAACGCTGCCATCATCTTTCTTATAAAATACATTTTTATCAAGTCCAAGTTGAACTGTTTCCTTGCCCAGGAGGTAAGTTTCACTTTCGTAATAAGTTTTTACAAAATCAGACCCGATGCGCTTGTAAGTCACATCAAAACCTGAATAAACCCAGCTGTTCATCTTTTTC
>CANHUF010000040.1 GCA_947463715.1 Sphingobacteriales bacterium | reverse complement strand
CGTGATGACCGTTGAACACCTGCTGACGCACAAATCCGGTTTGATACAGGCGATTTTTTCGCCGGATACCGACCTGGGAAAATCCTATGCCGCGCAGATTCCCGGCGACGGTAGCCTCACCAACCTGCAAGTGGCGCAGCGCATCGGCAAACTGCCGCTGTTTTTTGAGCCCGGCAGCGCCTGGCACTATGGCCACTCCACCGACGTATTAGGCGCCGTGCTGGAAGTGGCCGCCGGCAAGCCCCTGGCCGCCATCCTTAACGAGCGCATTTTTGAACCGCTGGGCATGGATGAAACCACCTTCTACGTACCCGCTGCCAAAGCAGCACGCATCGCCGAGCCCATTCACGGCGAGATGGCCGACAACACCACTGCACGCCCGCAACTCTCCGGCGGCGGCGGTCTGAACTCCACCACTGAAGACTACGTCCGTTTTGCGCAGATGCTGCTGCAAGGCGGCGAATACAACGGCGCGCGCATCCTTAATCCGGAAACGCTGGCGCTGATGCAGGAAAAACGCATCACCCCCGACGTGTCGCGCGAGTTTTTCTTCTACGGCGACCGCGGCGACTGGAGCATGGGCTTCCACCTGCAGCCGGTGGATGCCAGCAACCCCGACGGCGCACACAATTTTGGCTGGCGCGGCATTGGCGGCACCCTGTTCCTGGTCGACCCTGAAAATGAATTTTTTATGATCTACATGGAGCAGCGCCGCGGTGGCCCGCGCGGGGTACCGTTTGATAACAACGTGGCACAGCGTGTGGTGTATGAGGCGGTGTTGAATTGAGGGAATAGTGTTAATGTTTGAGATCACTGGGTGACAGGGTGTCACCCAGTGGTTGCATAAAATGTGCACAAACAATCGCGACAAGGAAGTGCTATGGATAAGCTCGATCGCATGCAACAGTTGCATCAACTGTTCACAACTCATCGCCACCCGATCCAAATAAACACTCTGGCGGAAAAGCTTGAGTGCACCCCCAAAACCGTCCGCCGTCTTATCGATTCTTTGCGCGATTACTTTTCAGCACCGGTCGATTACGTACAAGGCAAAGGCTGGGCCTACGTTAATACCCCTGGTGAACTGTTTCAGCTGCCAGGCCTTTGGCTGACGGCTGAAGAACTCCAGTCAATGGCGCTGCTACTGCATGTTCTGGAAAAATTTGGTAACGGCCTGTTGAACGAAGAACTCAAAGCCGTCGAGCACGAAGTCCACAAGCTGCTAAAAACCCGAAAAATTGACCCAAAGTCATTGATGGATCGCATCAAAGTTCTACCCCTTGGGCACCGAAGTATTCCAAATGACATCTTTCTTCAGGTCGGTGACGCACTGCTCAAGTCCCGCCAGATTTGCATCGTTTACACAAACTTTAGCAGCGAGACCAGCACCCGCATCGTCAGCCCACAGAGTCTGCTTTACTACAGAGACAACTGGTATTTGGACGCTTGGTGCCATAACCAACACGCTATCCGCAGCTTCAGCCTGGCACGTATTGACCACATTATTCCCAGCGGCAACAACCTTCCAGCGCATGTAGTTTCCCGACAAGACAGAGAAGAGCATTTTTCAGGCAGCTACGGAATTTTTGCCGGCAAGGGCATCCACACGGCAACGCTGCGGTTTCAAAAAGGAATTGCACGTGAAATTTCCATGCAGCAGTGGCATCCGAAACAAGTCGGCCGGTGGGATGGCGATGACTATGTGCTTAGTTTTCAGTACAACGATGAGCGTGAGTTGGTACGCGACCTGATGAGATACGTGCCAGAGGTTATTGTCGAAAGCCCACTTAGCTTGCGCCGTAGTTTGATTTCCCGACTGCAAGACGGGCTTAACGTACTTCAAAAACCCTGATATAACTGTATTTATATACAGGACATGTTTTGTCTCACGCGTCAACTATGTTAACCATCAGGGAGTGATAACGATGAAAGCCGACATGACCTTATTCGAGGATTACAAGATTCGCCGCGTCTACGACGAAGACGCTGAGATATGGTGGTTCTCGGTGGTTGATATTGTGCAGGTGTTGACGCAGCAGGCGGATTATCAGGCTGCCCGCAACTACTGGAAAGTATTAAAGAACAGGCTTGGAAAAGAAGGCAGCCAGTCGGTTACAGAATGTAACCGACTGAAGTTGACTGCAGCTGATGGCAAACAGCGGGTCACAGATGTCGCTACTGCAGAAACTCTGGTTAGCCAAAGTTGGTCACGAGCGCATGCAGGAGTTGCCAGACCCCGCACTATCGCAGGATTGGGCAGGGATGTCGGTGATGAGTAGTTCATTTATTGCCCACAAACGGCAGGCTTCAAAACACTACCCGGAGGCTTACCAGAATCTGGAATCACACTTGACTGACGTTGGTGATTTGGCCTCTGGATTTGCGAACAAAATTGAAGTGTCCGATGCAGGAAGAGTATTGGGCTTGCTTCATGATTTCGGAAAATACAGCAAACAATTTCAGGACTATATTCGATCCGCAACGGGTGACCTGGATCGCGACGATGCCGATTATGTGGATGCTGTCGCTTTAAAAGGCAAGATTGATCATTCCAGTGCCGGCGCCCAGTTGATCTGGCAGCGGTTAATGAAGTACGGCGGAGCCGGACAAGGCGAATTGGCGGCACAGATAATGTCCCTTTGTATTGCCTCGCATCACAGTGGTTTAATTAACTGTATTGATAAGGACGGCAACGACACCTATAACAAAAGATTAAAAAAGGACGACGATCTAACCCATTTGAGCGAATGTCTCGATCAGGCTGAATCGAAGTTACTTGCCTCTATTGACGGCTTGCTGACTCAAGAGTTGGTACAAAAGCTATTCGGAAAAATCGCGAAACTCTGCAACTTTTCGACGGCACGGCAGAACAACGCGTATTCAAAAGTAGAGTCCTTTAATCTGGGATTTTTTACCCGATTCCTCTTTTCCTGTCTTATTGATGCCGACCGGCTAAACAGCGCTGAGTTTGAAACCCCCTCACGAAAACAACAACGAATCTCGCGGCAACAATGGTTGGACTGGAATGTTGCAATTGAAAGGTTTGAATCACATGTCAGCCGTCTTAAACAAAACCAACCAGTTCACGAAGAAACCAAACCCATCAACGAAATTCGCCAACGTATTTCTGACAACTGCAAAAGACGAGCGGAAGATCAACAGGGCATCTATTCGCTAACCGTGCCAACAGGTGGCGGGAAGACCTTGGCTAGTTTGCGTTATGCCCTGCATCACGCGCGCAAGCACAACATGGAGAGAATAATCTATGTAATACCCTATACGTCTATCATTGAGCAGAATGCACGAGCAGTACGTGACATTCTTGAAAATGACAATGATCTTCATACCTGGGTACTGGAGCACCACAGTAACATCGAACCGGAACGCCAAACCTGGCATTCCAAGCTTGTCTCAGAAAATTGGGATTCACCGATTGTTTTCACCACCATGGTGCAATTCCTGGAGTCTCTGTTTGGTGGCGGCACACGAAGTGTCAGGCGTATGCATCAGCTGGCTAATTCAGTACTGATCTTTGATGAAATCCAGACTCTGCCTGTCAATTGCGTGCATTTGTTTTGTAATGCTTTGAATTTTCTGACTCAGCATGCCCGCACTTCCGCCATACTTTGTACAGCCACTCAGCCTTTATTGAGCAACTTGCGCTCTGCAGACAAGGGTCAATTGCTGATGGCAAAAAACCCTGAGTTAGTTGGGGACGAAAAAAATATCCGTCAGTTATTCTTTGATTTGACTCGTGTCAACATCAGCAATCGAGTAAAGGTCGGGGGATGGAGTTGTGATGAAATCAAAAACCTGATGATAGAACGATATGATGAATTTGGTAGTTGCCTTGTTATCGTCAACACAAAAAGCTGGGCACAACAACTCTACCAAAGTTGTATCAACCATTTTGGTTCTGACGTTATTTTTCACTTAAGTACCAGCCTTTATCCTGCACACAGGAAGGAAAAACTGGATACGATCAGAAAACGTCTGGAACAAGGCCTCCCGGTGCTATGTATCAGCACACAGCTTATTGAGGCGGGCGTCGATATTTCTTTCGGCTCAGTAATACGTTTTCTCGCTGGGCTGGATTCGATTGCCCAAGCTGCTGGACGTTGCAACAGGCATGGAGAATTGAAGGATAGAAATGGCGCGTCTATCAGAGGTCAGGTAGATGTCATCAATCCAGATTCAGAAAGTATTGGATTCTTAAAAGACATACAAATCGGGCAGGAGAAAACTCAACGAGTATTTGACGAGACTCAAGACGAGGATTTGCTGAGCCCATCAGTAATGCAGCGCTATTTTCAGTACTACTTCTATGACCGTACTTGTGAGATGGACTACCCGGTGCTTGCTAAAGACCACTCACCTGAGCAGACCTTACTGAATCTGTTAAGCCAGAATTCACTCAATCCCAACGCCGACCATAAAAAACGCGAGGGAAAACTGCCTTTGATGCGACATTCCTTTATGAACGCCGGAAAACTATTTAAAGCCATAGATGCCCCTACGCAGGCAGTGGTTGTAAGGCATGCGAGAGGCAAGGAGTTGGTCAGCGAACTGTGCAGATTGGCCAAAGAGTTCGAACCACAGGCCTACTACAGGGTGTTGAAAGAAGCGCAGCAGTACAGCGTTAACCTGTTCCCCAATGTGTGGAACGAGCTACAAGAACTGGGGGCGGTGCACGAAACCCGCGAAGGCGAAGGTATTTATTTCCTGGATGAAAATTACTACAGCGACGAGTTTGGTGTATCAACAGAAAAAACAGGAATGATGGACAACCTGACTTTCTAATGGAGTACATATTTAATGAAAAACAGCATCAGTTTTCGGTTATGGGGACGCTATGCACTGTTTACAGATCCGATTACAAAGATCGGTGGCGAGAAGTGCTCCTACCATATTCCTACCTACGAAGCCCTGAAGGGGGTGCTTAAATCCATCTACTGGAAGCCAACGCTTATCTGGCATGTGGACAAGGTGCGGGTCATAAAGCCACTGCAAACTCAGACTAAGGGGACTAAACCGCTTATTTGGGGCGGAGGCAATAGTCTCGCCATTTACACCTTTCTGCACGATGTGGAGTATCAGGTGGAGGCGCATTTTGAATGGAATATGCACCGACCGGAATTGGAGCAGGACAGAGTCGACGGCAAACACTATTCAATTGCGATTCGGATGCTGGATAAGGGCGGAAGACAGGACATATTTCTAGGGGTGCGCGACTGCCAAGCCTACGTCGAACCTTGCGAGTTTGGCGTTGGCAGCGGAGCTTATGACGACATACCAGAGCTGGGTTTTGGTCTTATGTTTCACGGCTTTGATTACCCGGACGAAACCGGTATCGACGAGTTCCATAGTCGCTTTTTTCGGCCAACGATGCGCAACGGTGTCATTGAGTTTCCGAAACCGGAGCAGTGCGAAACACGTCGCTTTGTAAGAAACATGGACGCAAAGAAGTTTGACTTGAATGAAAGCCTGCTACCGGTTGATCTTGAGGAGAGTGCGTTATGAGCTGGCTATCTCTTCTGCATGAAACATACAATCAAATCAATGCTCAGCCCGAAATCAGCCAAGGGCTCGAACTGTACTTCCATAAGAACGAAAAGTGTCACATAGAAGTTGTGTTAGATGAACACGGCAATTTTAGAAGGGCACGGTCTTTAATAAAGTGCGACGAGCTCGGAGGAAAAAAGAAGTGGGATGGCGAGAATACTTTAGTTCCAATAACGCCAAAGAGCTTGACTGGTAGAACTAGCGGTGCAGCACCGTACCCTTTAGCCGAAAAAATTCACTATCTGGCACCCAACTACTCGGATTTCGGAGGAACCAAAAAGTGCTACTACCAGGAATACTTGGAGCAACTATCAGCATGGAGCAGATCAGATCTTTCACATCCAAAGGCCAACGCCGTCTTGAATTACATATCAAAAGGAGAATTACTTACTGATCTTATACGTAGCCAGTTGATCTACGTCTATCGAAGCGGCGCGAACGATCTTCTCGTTACAGATTGGAAGAAGCAAGTCGAGGATGTAATTGGGTTAAAGAAGCCAGATTCATTTTATTTGACAGGGCTAAATGATCAGGGACAGTTAATGGTTCGTTGGGTTGTGGAGGCCGAAGGTCATCCGGATTCCACCACATGGAATGACGCATCACTACACCGCTCCTGGATTGACTATGAAACACAGCTAACTGAAAAGAAGAAAGGATTTTGCCTAGTCACTGGAATTGAGGCCTATATCACCGACACTCATCCTAAAGGAATCATTCAAACGAAAGATGCCAATGGGGCGAAGCTAATTTCCTCTCCAACGGATAAAACATACCTGACCTTCCAAGGACGATTCCTATCACAAGATCAAGCTTGTTCTGTAAGTTTCGAGGCTAGCCAGAAGGCCCACAACGCCCTGCGCTGGTTGCTGCAACGTCAAGGTCGATTTATTGGAACAAATAGCATGTTGGTTGCGTGGGCAGTATCGGGGAAGGCAATTCCTGACCCTCTATCTGCAACAGTGGAATTTGATTTAGACAACTTCGACGAAATAGTAGAGAAGGCTGTACCTATTGATAACGATCGAATCGAAAATGTTATTGATCACTCAACGGATCTTGGAAATCGTTTCGCAGCAAAGCTAAACGCATACATGTCAGGGTATCGCGCAACACTTTCAGATACTGATCAAATTTCGATAATGGCGATCGATTCTGCTACACCGGGACGAATGGGTATTACCTATTATCGTGAAACCTTGCCGCAGGAATATTTGCAAAGAATCACACAATGGCACATCGATTTTGCGTGGCCACAACGGGTAGTGACCGAGATTCCGCAAACAAAAGGTAAACCCAAGACAGTACTGACATGGCCTGTTTCATCTCCATCCCCTTTCAGCATCATGCAAGTAGTTTACGGGGACACTCTTAAAAGCAATGACAGCCTCAAGAAGAATTTTTATGAACGAATAATACCCTGCATTCTGGAGCAGAGAGCAATCCCCGTAGACTTTCTTAATCTCAGCGTTGCACGGGCAAGTAATCCTGCGGGCCAGGACCGCTGGGAATGGGAGCGGGCACTGGGAGTAGCCTGTTCGCTATATCGAGGTTTTCACTTACGTCATCCAAAAATTGAACTCAGAAAGGAATTTATTATGGCACTCGATACAACCAATACATCCCGAGACTATCTGTACGGTCGACTTTTAGCAATTGCCGACAATATCGAAAGTTATGCGTTAAGTAGAACTGATGAGAAAAGATCAACTTCTGCTGAAAGACTGATGCAGAGATTTGCTGACAGACCTTTTTCTACGTGGCGAACAATAGAACTTTCTTTGAGACCATACATCAATCGGCTAAAAGCAGGGGATGAAAAAACCCGTGGGTTTGTCTACTCACGAACAACTATGTTGAGCCGTATTCATGATTTATTTGTTGATTCCGAACAATTCAAACTTGACATGAAATTGTCCGGGGAATTTTTGCTAGGTTTTCACTGCCAACGACTGGCACTAGAGAAAAAACCGGAAACGACTATAAGCACACAAACTGAACTGACCGAGGAGCAAGGAGCATGAGCCTGAACACCAAAATCGACTTCGCGATTATTTTTACCGTAAAAAACGCAAACCCCAATGGCGATCCGTTAAATGGCAATCGCCCACGAACGGACTATGACGGGCACGGCGAAGTCACCGATGTGTGCCTGAAAAGAAAAGTACGTGACCGGTTGCAGTCAGACGGGCATGCCATCTTTGTTCAATCCGATGAAAAGAAAACAGATGGAATGACAAGTTTGCAGAATCGCGCTTATTCGGACGAATTTGGTCTTGGTAAGGACGCGTTCGACTCCAAGAAGACGCCACCTTCAAGTACGCTGAAACTTGCCTGCAAGAAGTGGTTTGATGTACGAGCCTTTGGACAGATTTTTGCTTACAAGGGAGACAAAAGCGGTGATGGTGTGTCGTTACCAATTCGCGGCCCGGTGACCATTCAATCCGCGTTTAGTATCGATCCCGTCAGCATTACCAGCACACAAATCACAAAAAGTGTTAGCGGCGAAGGTGATGGCAGTAAAAAGTCCTCAGACACCATGGGGATGAAACACCGTGTTGATCGTGCCGTTTACGTCACATATGGCGCAATTACTCCTCAGTTAGCTGAAAAGACCGGTTTCAGTGATGAAGACGCCAAACTGATCAAGGCTGTCTTGCCGAGAATGTTTGAAGGTGATGCCTCATCAGCCAGACCCGAAGGCAGCATGACCGTTGAAAAAGTCATCTGGTGGCAGCACAGCAGCAAAGCGGGCCAGTATTCATCCGCCAAGGTACATCGCACGTTAACTGTTAATCCGGATGGTTCTTACCAGTTGGCTACACTCCCCGGTTTAGCAGCTCAAGAAATCGACGGGTTTTGAAAGTGTCCAACGACCTCAACTCTCAACTTCTCATCTACCAGACCGAGGACGGGGCCACCCGTCTTGAGGTTCGGCTGGCAGATGAAACTGTATGGCTATCCCAAAAGCTAATGGCTGACTTGTTCCAGACAAGCAAGCAAAACATCAGCCTGCATTTGATTAATATATTTGACGATCAAGAGCTTACGGAGATTTCAGTTGTCAAGGATTTCTTGACAACTGCTGCCGACGGCAAGAAATACTCAACCAAACACTACAACCTCGACTGCATTATCTCCATCGGCTACCGCGTGAAATCCCTCACTGCCACCCGCTTCCGGCAGTGGGCCACGGCCAAGCTGAAGGAATACCTTATCAAGGGCTTCGTTATGGATGACGAACGACTCAAAAATCCGGATCAACCTTTCGATTATTTCGACGAACTGCTCCGGCGCATTCAGGACATCAGGACGTCTGAAAAGCGGTTCTATCAGAAAATTACAGATATTTATGCCACCAGCGTTGATTACGATCCGACACAGCAGGTCAGTATTGAGTTTTTTAAAACTGTGCAGAACAAACTGCATTGGGCGATCACGGGCAGCACAGCGGCGGAGATTATCCGGCAGCGGGCTGACAGCGAGAAACCCAATATGGGCCTGACAAACTGGCGAGGAGCAAAGCCGCGCAAACAGGATGTTGCCATTGCGAAAAACTATCTCAATGAGACGGAGTTCTCTGCGCTGAACAATCTTGTTGAGCAGTATCTGGTCTTTGCCGAAGGTCAGGCCATGCGCCGCATACCTATGACCATGCAGCAGTGGATAGAAAAGCTTGATGGGTTCCTGAAGCTGAATGACAGAGACATTCTTGATCACGCTGGTCGGATATCTCACGAAATGGCCCTTCTACATGCAGGCAAGGAATACGATGAGTTCCACAGGCAGCGATTGCGATTGGAGGCTCTCCAGGCTGATGCCGAGGATCTTGATACTCTAGCAAAACTGATTTCCGGCAGATCCAAAGATCAGAAAAATGACTGACGACCCCCAACGCCTGATGCTTTCCGCGCTGCAACACTACGCCTTCTGCCCGCGTCAGTTCGGATTGATTCATGTTGAGCAAGCGTGGGCAGAAAATCGCTTTACCGCTGAAGGCAAAATTTTGCACGAGCGTGTGGACTCTGGCGTTGCCGAGCAACGAAAAGGCATTCGTTATGAGCGCGGTGTCTTGTTGTTGTCTGAGACGCTTGGTTTAACAGGCAAGATGGATCTACTGGAAATTGAGTCTGGGGATCCATTGCTGTATCGACCCGTCGAATACAAGCGGGGCAAGCCCAAGCTTGAGGATTGGGACCGTATCCAGCTTTGCGCTCAGGCTTTGTGTATAGAGGAGATGCGAGCCACTCATGTGACACACGGCGCCATTTGGTACTGGGAAGTACGCAAGCGCGAGCTTGTTGAAATCGACGACAAGCTTCGCGCTGAAACTGTAAACACCATCAGCAACGCAAAAGCTGTTTTGGATAGCGGAGAAACACCGCCTCCAACTGATGAAAAAAAACGCTGTCGGGCCTGTTCTTTATGCGACTTGTGTCAGCCTGATATTTTTAGAGCAGATCGTTCTGTGAAGTATGTCAGCGATCTTTACTCTCATGACGAGCGAGCGGAGTTGCCATGAGACGTCTGCTGAATACGCTTTATATTACTAAACAAGAATCCTATCTCCACAAAGAAAGAGAGACCATTGTTATCAAACAAGGTTCTGAAAAACTCGGGCAATTCCCTGCATTGACTGTGGGCAATATCTTTTGTTTTGGTCAGGTATCGGTATCACCGTTTCTGATGGGCTACTGTGCTGAACAGAACATGGGACTTAGTTTTTATACCGAATATGGACGGTTTCTTGCGCGCGTTGTAGGCAAACAGTCAGGGAATGTATTGCTGCGAAGAGAACAATACCGGAGAGCCGACAACGAACAGCAATCGTTACAGATTGCTCGTTTGATGATCGCAGCAAAAATCTCAAATTCGAGATCCGTGTTGTTGCGAGAAGTACGAAATCACGGAGAGAATGATGCGCTGGCCGCCGCTGCTAAACATCTGTCTGCCAGCAAGAGAAACTCCGAGCATGCTGGTTCTCTGGCAGAGCTTATGGGTGTTGAGGGTGATGCCGCTGCCAGATATTTCTCAGTTTTCAACGATTTGGTACGGGGCAGTGGCATGGCCTTTGGCGGCAGAATCCGACGACCACCAACTGACCCTGTCAACGCACTGCTCTCCTTTGTGTATTCACTTATCACCCAGGAATGCATGTCGGCACTGATGGGTGTGGGACTTGATCCTTATGTTGGTTTTCTGCACAGAGACAGACCAGGGCGCGCTAGCCTGGCACTTGACCTGTTAGAAGAATTTCGCGCAGCTTGGGCTGATCGGTTTGTACTGACATTAGTTAACAGACGCCAGATACAACTTTCAGACTTTGTTATAGAGGCTAGCGGCGCAGTTCGACTCACTGACGATGCACGAAAGACACTTTTGGTGGCGTATCAGGAACGAAAGCAAGTTGAGATATTGCATCCCTATCTGCAGGAACAGGTACCGATAGGCCTTTTGCCTCACTGCCAAGCGATGTTGTTGGCCAGACATATTCGTGGAGACATGCAAATGTACACGCCTTATGTGTTGAAATAAAAATGCTAGTGCTAATTACCTACGATGTGAATGTCACCACCGCTTCTGGTCGCCGCCGGCTCAGGCAAATTGCCAAGACCTGCCTAGACTATGGGCTTAGGGTCCAGAACTCTGTTTTTGAGTGCGAGGTCTATCCGGATCAATTTACTGTGCTCCAAAACGAGCTGTTATCAATATATGACCCTGAGATGGACAGTTTGAGATTTTATTTCTTGGGCAAGAATGGCCGACAAAAACTTTTACACTATGGAACAAAATCCGTAGTTGATCCTCTTAAAGATCCATTAATTCTGTGATCGCTAACCTCTTGTTCTCATGAAATCCCCTGCGGGTTAGCGATCCGCAGGTTATTGTTCTTTAAAAAATTATTTCTCATGAAATCGAGACACGAGCTCTTTCAATCTTAATACTCGGGGCTAGCGGGGAATCGAGGATTTCTAACTAAGAAATAAGCAGTTAGAATTCTACAGTCGCGCCCCCCGTGGGCGCGTGGATTGAAACCGCATCATTACGCAGCAGCGTACCTGCAAGCCAGGTCGCGCCCCCCGTGGGCGCGTGGATTGAAACCTCTATTACCCATCGAATGAAGTGCCGGAAGAAGGTCGCGCCCCCCGTGGGCGCGTGGATTGAAACAGGTTATTGCCACAAACAACAGCGGCGATTCATTGGTCGCGCCCCCCGTGGGCGCGTGGATTGAAACACAGCAGTCACAGGTATTGCAGTGCCGTTGATATGTCGCGCCCCCCGTGGGCGCGTGGATTGAAACAGTGCCATCCTCATCAATCATCACGGTAACAATTTGGTCGCGCCCCCCGTGGGCGCGTGGATTGAAACCGACTGTAGATACAGGGCTGTTAACTGGCGGCAAGGTCGCGCCCCCCGTGGGCGCGTGGATTGAAACGATGCCCCGCTGGTGCGCGACGCCCAGCCAAAAGTCGCGCCCCCCGTGGGCGCGTGGATTGAAACGCGTTCTTTTTGCTCACGCTCGGCAGCTTCTTTGCGTCGCGCCCCCCGTGGGCGCGTGGATTGAAACTTCAATGGTTTGCTCGGTAGTGTACTTAGACAAGAGTCGCGCCCCCCGTGGGCGCGTGGATTGAAACT
>CANHUF010000039.1 GCA_947463715.1 Sphingobacteriales bacterium | reverse complement strand
TTTATGGGGGTAAGAAAGTATCGCATGGAGGTCGCGCTGCACCCCTGCAAAGGTATGGTCTCCATCCACCAGCACAAAGCCAAGTTTCTTTCCCTCCTGATCAATCCTGGCAAAAAGTTCATGAACCAGTTTATCACCTTCACCAACAATAAAGTGAACATGGGGAAATTTAGGTTCCAGAAATTTTTTGGGTGCCGGGCTGATATCAATGGAATATACTTCGTTCGAAAAATGCTGAATCACCTGAAGGCTACCACCCTTGTAAGTGCCAATCTCTATGGCCACTTCAGGCTTGAGGTGGTTCATCAGATCAATCAGACAATATTTTTCAGCCCTCGACATCTGCCAGTCGAGTGCAGGATCAACAGGAAATCCTGAAAAAAAAGGTGTACCTATATTCCCCATCATCAGGCAAAAATAAAGGAATTAATTCCACTGAATGGCAAAATAGACGGCCGGTCTTTTACCGATATTGGTGATGTTGTGGGGGATATTCGATTCTACCCAGGCTGCATCACCGGTTATGATTTTTTCTTTTGCATTGCCCAACACCATTTCGCCCTCTCCATCAATCATCAGGATGATCTCTTCATTCTTGTGCGTATGCCGCGCATGGCTGCTTAAACCGGGGTTTAACGAAGTGATGTGAATATCAAAACGGTTCGTCATGATGGTTTTGCGGTCGAACAGCTGTCGCACGCCACCCCTATCATGTGCCCTGTAAGTCATATCGAACCAGTCCATAACAAAGGAAGCACCGGCTGACTTCCCACGCGCAACATCAGGTGACGCAGATGCCATGTGCATAGCATAAATCTCCACAGGATCCCTGCGCGGATTGCTGAACATTACTTCATCACCGGGAAGCAGAAAAACAACAGAACCTTTATCCAGCAATGTTTCTGTGCCATTCAACTGCACCCTTACCGGTCCGTACTTAATAATAAAAAACATCTCTGCGCCGGCAGTCCCGGTATTGAAACGCAGTTTTTTCCCAGCACGCAGCTGATGACCTGTAAGTGACTGCTTATTCAATACTGCCCCTGAGCCATCAAACATCGTTTTTCCATCGCTGCTCCACTTATACACGTGGGTGGCAATCGGGGATTGTGCAGCCAGGTTCAGACTGATGAAAAGAGATAGCGTTGCAAAAATGGATTTCATGACTCTTTTTATTGAAGTTAATGTATTGTGCTATTAAAAATTTTAATAATTCCCCTCCTGGCCAGGAGGGGTGGCACGAATTTGTCAGCACCGAAGGTGCTGGCGAATGAGCTTGCCTGCCGTAGGCAGGTGACGGGGTGGTGGATTTTGAAATCTGACTCCACCACCCCGCCTCAACAAACTCACTTCGTTCATTTGTTTCGGCACCCCTCCTGTCCAGGAGGGGAATTCCTCGCGTATTAATATTACGGCGCGTTTAAACTTACTTCTTATGATACTCTTTCCTGATTTTACCTGCGAAAAAAATTGAGAAAAACCGAAATCGTTTTAGCATTATTTTGGTTGTTGCCATTGGTTTTCAAATACATTTACACAGCTAAAAAATTACATGAATATGTTTAACAGCACCCGCATTTTGCTAACTGGAACTTTGCTTCTTAGTTTGAACCTCCAGGCGCAGAAAACCACGAAACAACCCGTGCTGGGAACCCGTTCAGCAAAACTGCTTACGGTAAATGGCATGCAGTTTAAAGACCTGAACAGAAACGGGCAACTGGATAAATACGAAGACTGGCGACTGACTAACGATGAGCGTGCCAAAGATTTGTTATCGAAAATGTCGGTTGAACAGAAAGTGGGCTTCATGCTGATCAGTACCACCCGTTTGAAAAATGATAACGCTGCTGGCGGCGGCAGAGGTGGTGGCGGAGGTGGAGCTGTCACCAGCGATTTCAATGAAGAAGACCAGGTGCAAAGTACCAACATGTTTACACGCAAACCCCTTCCTACAGCAATGACCATGGCAGCAGGCACCACCAAAGGGGTCACCCAGTTCCATCTGAGGCATTTCATCTTCAGGGCGAATATACCTGCCAGAACCACAGCCGAATGGGCAAACAAGCTGCAGGCACTTTGCGAAAGTGATGGCCTCGGAATTCCCGCCATCATTGCCTCCAATCCCCGTAACCACATTACAAAAGATGCATCCATTGGATTAAGTGTGGGCACAACAACATTTTCAACATGGCCCGGTGAACTCGGACTCAGTGCCACGCGAGACCTGAAACTGATCAGGGAATTTGCCGATATAGCAAGGCAGGAATGGGCTGCTGTTGGCCTGCGCAAAGGATACATGTACATGGCCGATCTGGCTACTGAACCCCGCTGGCAGCGTGTGGAAGGAACCTTTGGGGAAAGTGCAGAATGGGCAGCAAAAATGATGACTGAAGTTGTACTGGGATTCCAGGGACCAAAACTTTCACCTTCTTCAGTTGCCCTGACAACCAAACATTTTCCCGGTGGCGGATCAGGTGTAGGTGGACAGGATCCGCATTTCGACTGGGGAAAGTATGAACATTTTCCAGGAGGATTTTTTCAGAATAACCTGATCCCTTTCAAGGCTGCCATTAAAGCAGGAACCAGTGCTATCATGCCCTATTATTCTATACCCAAGGGTACCCAATATGAAGAAATTGCCTACGCTTACAACAAAGCTGTAATTACCGGTTTATTGCGGGATAGTCTGGGCTTCAAAGGCATCATCAACTCCGATACCGGTCCGATTGAAATGATGCCATGGGGAGCAGAAAACCTGACCATTACCCAACGTTACAAACGAACCATGGAAGCTGGTGTGAACCTTTATTCCGGCTCTGCAGATCCTGCCCCTTTACTGGAAACGGTAAAGTCAGGGATGGTGGACATGAAACTGGTAGACAACTCCGTTTACCGTTTGCTGATGGAGAAATTCGAACTTGGACTCTTTGAAAATCCTTATGTAGATGAGGAAAGTGCTGCAAAGTTTGTAGGAAGTGCAGCCCTGCAGGCAAAAGCAGATATTGCGTTGAGAAAATCCATAGTGTTGTTGCGCAACGAAAACAAGTCTCTCCCGCTGAAGGCAGGAACCAAAGTGTATTTTGAATCCTATATGCAGAAGAGAGGCGGGGCTTCACCAAGTACAGTCTACCTCCCACAGCAAAACAACAATAACCTTGTTTTCGTTAAAACACCCGAAGAAGCAGATATTGTGGTGCTGTGGCTTACACCAGGAGCAAGGTCGCTTTTTGAAGGAGATGGATCTCCTATCTATCTGTCTTTATCCAAAAACGGTGTGGATGTTAATTATGTCAATTCATTGTCTGCGAAAAAACCCACAATTCTTGTAGTTAATTACACGAACCCATGGGTAATTGATGAAGTTTACCATGCTGGAACCAGGCAACGCTTTGCAGGCATTCTGGCAACCTTTGGTACCAGTCAGGACGCACTTATAGACATACTTACAGGTAAATTCAACCCATCAGGCAAAATGCCATTTACAACTCCCGTTTCAGAAGAACAGGCCCAAAAACAGCTATCAGACGTTCCTGGATACCTCAAAGGCAAAGAATATGGCCTTTTTTGGTATGATGAAGGGTTAAAATACCGTTAAATTACTATCTTTATTATGTGAAAGACTGCTGCCTGTGGATTATATCCTATCAGGGAGCATTTTTCGTTTTAAAAACAAACAGCAAACAAGAACGTTTATGAGAAAATTAAGAACCCTATTGCCAGTGGTAGCGCTGCTGCTCATGACCTGCACGCAGGTGCTGGCACAGTCCATTATCAGGGGTAAGGTTACTGGTCCAAACAACCAGCCTGTAGTCAATGCCAATGTTGGCATTAACGGAAGCACCCGCTTCACCCAAACTGATGCCAAAGGTGAATTCGCCATCAGTGCCTCCAAAGGTGAAACACTGGTCATCAGCTCAATTGGCTACAAAACCAGCGACATTAAAATCGCAAACATCACCAACCTGAATGTAAGACTACAACAGGATGAATCCACACTGGAAAGTGTTGTTGTAGCGCTTGACATCAAACGCAACCCAAGGGAACTGGGCTACTCAGTTCAAAAAGTTGATGGTGATGATGTCAAGGAAACACAAAGAGAAAACTTCATCAATGGTCTTGCCGGCCGTGTAGCTGGTTTGACCATCAATCCTACAAGTGGTGTTGCCGGCGCTTCGTCATCCATTGTACTTCGCGGCTTCAACTCCCTTTCCATGAATAACCAGCCGTTATTTGTAGTGGATGGTATTGTTGTTGATAACCAAACTGTTGATGAAACGTCAGACGGCGGCAGGGGTATTGGTCTGGCATCAGACAGGCCCAACAGGAACAGTGACTACCAGAACAGGATTGCAGACATCAACCCCAATGATATTGCCTCTGTAACAGTATTGAAAGGTCCGGAAGCAACTGCACTTTATGGCAGTCAGGCCAGCTCCGGTGCCATCATCATTACCACCAAGAAGGCTACCACCACCAAGTTCCAGATGCAGTACGACAACAGTTACAGGGTATCCAAACTGACCCGCGTACCTGAGACAATCGATAGATATTCCAATGGAACCAATGGCGTTCCATCCAGCATTTTCAGGTATTTCGGTCCGGAATACACCGGCAATGAAACCTTGTGGGATAATGTAGGTTTATTCTTCAGAACCGGTATGGCACAAACGCACAATGTGGGTATGGATTTCGGATTCGGAAAATCATTCTTCCGCGTTTCAGGTTCAATATTTGATCAGCAGGGAGTTGTTCCCAACAACGATTTCAAGCGTTATAACCTGCGGGTTTCCAATACTACCAAAATTGGCAAGTATGTGGAGATTACGCCTTCAGTGGCACTCACCAAAAGCGAGAACAACAAAGTACTTCGCAGTGCCGGTGGTTACTTGTTGAGCTTGTTGATATGGCCGAACAGAAACAACGTGTTGAGTTATGAAGATCCTGTAACAGGCGACAAGCTGCCGCTTTTTAACAGCAACCCGAATGCGGATTATGACAATCCATTCTTCAACGTTTACAATAACGTAGCAAAGGATGTAACCACAAGAGCTACAACATCACTCGGCATCAACATCAATCCTACCAGCTGGCTGTCTGTTCAGGGCCGTTTTGGGTATGATGCCTACAATATTGACGGTTACATGAGATACCATCCAAAAAGTTTTTACCTCAGTTCTGCCCTTCAGGGAACTCTGGATAATTTCTGGAGAAAATACAATGGCTACAACCACACCATTACCGCTACTGCCCGTAAGAAAGTGGGCGACTTCAATTTCAGGGTGATGGGTGGAACCATGTGGCAGGATTACCAGACTCAGATGTATGCCATCACTGGAAACACCCTGTCTTCCACAGAAACCTTTGACAGCTCAACAACGGCACCCAATTCACGCGTAAGGTTGCTCCGCAACTATTTCGGTGAATACAACAAACAGATCCTTCGCCAGCTTGCTTATTTTGGTGAAGCAGCTGTAAGCTATAAGAATGTGGTTTTCCTGAACTACACGCACAGGTTTGAGTCGGCTTCTACACTTCCATTGAAAAATAGAAACTATGACTATCCGGGTGGTAGTTTAAGTATCATCCCCAGCGACATCATCAAAGAACTTAAGAATAACAACATCTTAAGCTACTGGAAGATCAGAACTTCACTGGCAAGCACGGCAAGACTGAATACGCCTTATTCCACACAGTCGGTTTTTGTCAACAACTTTGCCAGCGGAAGCGGTTTCTCTTATGGCTTTACCAATGCCAATCCTGATCTTGCTCCGGAAAGACAAAGTACTTATGAGATTGGCACAGAAATGCGCTTCTTTGGAAATAAGCTCAACCTCGATGCCACTTATTACAACACACTCAACAAGGGTCAGATCATTGAAAATTTCCGCCTCAGCTATGGCACAGGCTTTGTGTTAAATACACAGAATGCAGCGAGTACAAGGAACCAGGGTGTTGAAATCACCTTGAGCTCCAATATCATCAACAAAGCCAAATTCAGCTGGAACCTGCAGGTGAACTTCAACAAGATGTGGAACGAGGTAATCGACATGCCTAAGAATGTAGCTGAATACTATATTGCAGACACCTGGCTATACGGTAATGCCAGAGGCGGACTCGTATTGGGTGGACCAACCACATCTATTACAGGGTATGGTTATGAGCGTAATTTGAATGGCGACGTTCTTATAAATCCAGTAAATGGATTACCCGTAATCGAGCAGGTTTTCAAAATCCGTGGCGACAG
Organism: Sphingobacteriales bacterium; assembly: GCA_947463715.1. GTDB lineage: Bacteria > Bacteroidota > Bacteroidia > Chitinophagales > Chitinophagaceae > Pollutibacter. The sequence goes on along the minus strand of CANHUF010000039.1, from coordinate 6,057 downwards.
GAATCCTGATTTCACCATGGGTATCAACAACGCCTTCCGTTTCAACAGGTTCAGACTCAACTTCCTGTGGGATCTCAAAGTTGGTGGAGATATCTTCAATGGCACACACCGTTTCCTCACCGGTACAGGAAGGAGCCAGCTGACTGCTGATCGCTTTACACCAAGGGTAGTTAAGGGCGTATTGAAAGACGGCAGAGAAAATACAGGCTACCCTACACCCAATACCATCGTGGTTGTTCCTGCATACAATGATGCCTATTATACCAATATGCCGGAAGAAGACTTCATTGAGAAGGACGTTAACTGGTTACGTTTGAGAGACCTGACATTGAGTTATGCAATGCGTAAATCACCCTTCAGGGATCATGGATGGGTCAGGACAGTTGAGTTTTTTGCAACAGCAAACGACCTGATTCTGATTACAAATTATACTGGAGCTGACCCTGCAGTGAATGGCAACACAGCCGGTTCCAGGGGTGTTGGCGGATTTGGCTTCGATTACGGCACCATGCCAGCTCCTGTAAGTCTCAATTTGGGTGTTAAAGCTTCATTCTAATCAACGTGAAAAAAAAGATCATGAAAAAGAATAACATATTTCATCTCACTGCAGTAGCCATTTTACTGGCTCTGACCGGATGTGAAAAAAAGATCGATGAGGCATTTGCCAATCCGAACGCCAGTGTGCGTGTTCCTGTAGAAACACTTTTGCCCGGCATCATTGGTAATTTCGTGGGAAGTTCAGCTGCAGCAGGCAGTGCGTATGGTATCGCAAACGATGGCTTGTATATCGGCAGGTATGTTCAGTATTGGGCTACCAACTCTGCAGGCAACCAGTATGACCAGATGGGTGGCGCTACAGGAGCAAGTGATCTACTTGGATCAGTATGGGCCATGCATTATTTTGGTATGGGTGAGAACCTGAACAAAATGGTACAATGGGGTATAGAAGAAGAAAAATGGGATTATGCCGGTGTAGGTTATGCCATCCGTGCATGGAGCTGGCTGCAACTGACCAATATGTATGGGGAAGTTATCCTGAAAGAAGCCTTCAGACCTGATCAGCTGGTTTTTAAATACGATACACAGGAGGAAGTTTATGACTCAGTTCGTGCCATTGCGCACAGGGCAATAGCTTATCTTGAAAAAACAGGTGGTCAGGCCAGCCAGGCCAATCTCGCAAAAGGAGACGCCTTTTTCTACAATGGCGATGTAAACAAGTGGAAGAAATTTGCTTACACAGTCCTTGCCCGTTCGTTCAGCCACCTGAGCAACAAGTCTACCTACAATGCTGATTCTGTAATCAGGTATGCACAATTGGGTATCAATACCAATGCAGATAATGGAACAGCCAAGTTTGCCAATACAGGAATCACCGGAACATCCAACTTTTATGGTCCGTTCCGGAACAACGTTGGCACCCTGCGTCAGACAGATTATATTACCAACCTCATGAACGGACTGAACACCCGTTTCTCAGGAGCTACAGATCCACGTGCCTGGTACATGCTCAGGGAAAACACCAACAAAACCATAAGAGGTATTAAACTAAATAAAGGAAGCAGCGGACTGCCTGCCGGTGACCAGCCACAAAGTTTCTGGGGACAGCCCTTTGGCACCGCCACTGCTCCCACTTCAGATGCAGCTTCTCGCTACATCTTCAAGAACGGAGCACCATTCCCCATTATCACAGCAAGTGAAAATAAATTCATACTGGCTGAAGCATACCTGAGGAAGGGCGATGCCAATGCAGCAAGAACGGCTTATATTGATGGTATTAGCCTGAACATTGACATGCTGAACACTGATTTTAAAAGAGATGTTCCTGCAGACAAAGAAATAACGCCTGCCATGAAAGCTGCTTTCCTTGCCAATACAACAATAGTTCCGGATGCAGCTTCACTGACTCTTAGCCATATCATGTTGCAGAAATACATTGCCCTGTACGGATTTGGTATGATGGAGACATGGGTGGATATGAGAAGGTTTCACTATGTGGATCAGGATCCTAAAGGCGGGCAGGTATATGCAGATCTTGTATTACCTACCGGAATAGACCTATTCATCAATAACAGTGGCAAGTATACTTACAGAGCCAGACCGCGTTTCAATTCAGAATACCTGTACAACGTAGCTGAGCTCACCAGGCTTGGCGCACTGGCACTGGATTATAACACCAAAGAACAATGGTTTTCACTGAAATAAACAACCAGAAATCACAGCTCATGAAAAAATTAAGCCTTATACAAAAACTCACGTCACTGCTCATAATCGTTGCTGTGGTGGTTTCCTGTAAAAAGGAATACCAAAGCATCGCTCCTGTAGAAACTGACCTGAGTAACAAAGCCAATGTAAAGTTTTACAACGGCATTGTTAATTCCAACAGAACCTATATCTACGCTGAACTGGTGCCACTAAATGGCGCAACAGTTGCCTATGGTGGCGTATTTCCTGCGTTATCTCCATCATACACTGCATTGAATCCCGGTTCTGTTAACCTTGTTATGCGTGATACGCTTGTTCCAACAACACAAGTTCCATTGAATTTCTTTGCGGAGTTGGAGAAGGGCAAATACTATACTGTTTTTGCCTACGATTCTTTGAATTCGCCTAAAAGAAAAGTTGTTCTAGATAACATCCAGCAATTTGGAGACACCACTGCAAGAATCCGCTTCGCAAATTTCCCTTTCAGTTCTGCGGCTATTCCAAATGTTGACGTGTACTCAGCTAAACGCAAGGAGAATATCTTCACCAATATCAGCACAACTACTGTGACTGATTTTATCCCTTATGCTTCTGCAGTAAGCGATACACTTTTTGTGAGGGCAACCGGCACAACTACAGACCTTACCCAACTGAATGGCTTGTTACCAACTGCCAGAAGAAGCTACACTGTAATTTTCAGGGGTAGTTACAGGGTTACATCCGGCACAGCAGCAAGGACACTTTCATCATTCCTTACTTTTTAAACCATACATAGAAGCTGTTAACCTTAACCACAACAAAAAAGCCGGCTACGCATTGTAGCTGGCTTTTTTGTTAGTAATATTTTCGATGTATGGTTAAAACTTCCAGCCTAAGCGGACTGCTACCCTGTGCATGGTATATAAATCTGTTGACCTGGCTGAGCGGCTCTGTCCAGGCCCCATCCAGTAATCAATATCATAACTTTCTTTCACCTGTTTGATGTTTTTAACTACAGAAAGTTGAAGTCTTTCCTTTTTAAACACTTTGAAGATAAACCCACCACCCAACTCTGCATAATATCCTCCAGTCCGGTCATAAACCCTGGAGCCTATCCAGGTTGGAACAGTATCCGAAGAATTTTTAAAATTATAGCCGGCTGAGGCTGTCAGAAACGGGGCGGTACCCCTGAAACTAAAAACCCTTTGCACCTGGAAGTAAACGGGATAAGACCTGAAGCGGTAAAGATCGACAGCAGCCCCTACACCATAAAACCAGTTCTGCTGCTTTATGCCACCCTGCAAGCGCAGATCGCCCGAGGGTTCTTTGGCACCAATCTGCAAACCCATTTCCGGCATCAGCCAGGGTTTCAGTGACTTTACCTGAGCATCTGCAACACTGAATTTCAACACCAAAGATGCCATCAATAAGTACCTGATCATTTGTCTGAGTTAATCGTGATGGAGGATTTGACCACAGGTTTCGCAGGGTCACTGAAGTCAATGAGATACAAGGCATCAGCAGCAGAAACAATCGCTATTGATCCAAGCCCAATCACATCATAGGCATTCATGCCTTTAAGGTGACCAAGCTGCCTGATGTTATTGACATCTGCTGCATTGAAAACTTTTACACCATCCGCACCATCGCAGATGAGGAGTATATCTCCAACCTTTGATAAACCATGCGGATTGGTAAGCGGATAAGATTTCAACAACCTGGGTTTGGTAAGATCAGCAATATCAACCACATCCAGCTGGTTGATGAAACCCTGACACTGCGTGCCATTGCGGAGTGTAACGAAAGCATGTTTGCCGTCACTGATAACCGGGTCACAAACCCGCGCATGCGTAAATGTCCCCACCTGTTTGGGTTGATCTTTGGAGGTAACATCATATATGAACATACCTGTCATTGACCCAATAAACAGGTTATTGCCAAAAGGAAATATTGTTTCAATTCCCCAGTTTCCTGTAGGTACATTCCTGATATAGGCTGGTTTCTCCGGAACTGAAACATCAAATACTTTCAGGTCAGTGTTGTCTACCGTATATAGCCTGTCTTCGCGGAGTCCAAACCTGGCCATACTACCCCCTGTTCCGTTGCTTACACTCCCCGATGCAGTGGCTGGCATGGCAAAAAACATATCTTCCCTTCTGATTCCCCATCCAAAGTATTCTCCATCTTCAAGCACCGTATCAACTGGCTGCCAATCCACAATGATTTTACCGGTATCATTGTCGAAATTCGGATAGTACCGTTGCGGAAAAACACCTGTAACCACTTGCTGAAGCTTTACCTGCTGCGGATTACTGATATCTACTGCAACGAGGTCTGTATACATATCAGCATAGAGGATATTTCCCCTTACAGCCATATCTACAGCACCAGGTATATTTACAAAGGCTACATTCTTGGGTGATGCCACATTGCGGATATCGATGATATGCACACCTTTATACAATTCATTGAGAAATGCGAAGCCATCCTTATAAAATATCTTACCAGGCGCAACAAGTTCAAGTGGTAAACTGCTTTTGATGTTAGCCTTTACTTCCTCCTTGGTCTTGTAAACAGGCTTATAGATTGTTGTTTTTCGGGCAACATTGTCTTTCAGGCAAGACTGAAAAAACAAGGCAATGAGCAGAGAGATACCCAATATACGTTTCATAGTACTTCTTTTCTTTTATGACTGCAAAGTTCCTGAAAAGGTTGCATATCCTGCAAAAAACAGGATAAACGGTTACTACAAGCACAGGTTACCTCAGATAAGCCTGTAATTGCGGAAAGCAAAAAACCGCTTTCCGGTCAGTTTCTCAAGCCAGTACATGAATCGCTTTTTCATACTGAACCGCTTCCTACTGATGTCTATGTCTACCTGCCAGTTCTTTGCTGCAATCCTTTGCTGCATGACTTCCGGATGTGTGCCTGAAAACTTTGCGAGTGAATCGAAATCATCATAGTTAAAAACCGTTTCCCTGGCATCAAGTGCTGCTTTCATGGATTTACCCATCCAGTTTTTGCTGAGTGTCCGCAGTTTTCTGTCCATCTTCTCGGGAGATTTCACCCACCCATAGTGATAGACCTGTGCATCAATAAACTTGGATGGAAGCCTGTCTTTGACACCCATTCTGAATCCCTGAGCATCTTTAAATGAATGGATCCGTTGATCATTTCTGATGATCCTGATTTCGCGGTTATACCATCTTCTGCTATCTCCCACGTAATCATAAGTGCCGTAAAAATGGAGGTACCCGAATACAAGACCCAATACCTGCTTATCATGGAGATACTGTTCGCATGCCTTCCTAATAGCGCCATGATAATGCTCATGTACCACTTCATCACACTGGATATAAAAGCCCCAGTCGCTGTCCGGTGCTATGGATTGAAAAGCTTTATCTGTTTCAATGGCCATTACCCTTCCGCCCTGCAATTGTGAGAGGTCCCACTCCGTTTCAACAATCCTGATTTTACCTGATCCGATTCCCCGAATGAGACCCAGTGTATCATCATCACTTTTACCTACGGCAACCACCATTTCATCCACAACAGGTAAAATGGAAGTGATGGCTTCCACTGCCGGATAATCATTGATGATGGCATTGCGTATAATCGTGAAACCGGAAATTTTCATCCAGCAAAAGTAGTACAGCGAAAGCGGAATCAATGCATTGAAGTATTATCTTTAACAACCTTTGTGAATCGCATTTTAAATAATTTATACTTGAAAAAAATAATTACCAACCTCACCTTCTGGGTACTGATAGCGATCACTGCTGGCGCGCTGCTGGGACATTTTCGGCCGGCAATGGGGATACAGATGGAACCCCTGGGCAAGCACTTCATTACCGTAATCAAGTGGTTTATCAGTCC
>CANHUF010000038.1 GCA_947463715.1 Sphingobacteriales bacterium | reverse complement strand
TCCATAATTATCCTGTTATTTTTGACCACCAGCAGTGCCATGCCAGGTGCTGCTTTTCTTGCAATGGCATCATTGATTACAGAGTCTATTTTGGATATTTTCTCAATGCCAATATCAGATTTTGATTCATTAGCTGTTGCTATGTTACCAGCAGTTTTGATACTGGTTCCTGCAGGTAGATTTTCACACACCGATACTGGCAGGATGCCTTCAGGACTGATTTCTCCCTTGAGCATTGAAGCTGCAGCAACATGTGTAATGGGATCGTCATCATAACAAAGGAGGATATTGTTAAGCGTACAAAAACTTTTTGCAGCGTATGGATTGCCAAATATGAACAGGTTTGTTGATTTGAGTACAGCTATCCTGTTGAAGAGGTTTACAACAACTTTATTCATGTTGAAATTGTTAGCCGGATACCTGGGAAGTTCATGAATGGCCATAATCACATGGTCATAATCAGACTGAATAACCTGCATAAGGCTGTCTGCATAGGCAGCTGAACTGGAATTGTCTACCAGAAAAACATCTGCATTGTAATTTCTCCTCATCAGTGCGGCAAACTTTGTATTCCGATTTTTGGCATAGTCAATCAGTACTATGTTCTTTTTACCTCCTTTATTTTCTGCTGTTTCCTGCTTGAGTGGAAAGGAGCTGGGATCACCCAGTCTGCCTAAGGTGATGGCCTTTTCTGCAACCTCCTTTTTTATGGCATCACTCTGTTCATTAAGTCTTTGAGTCAAATTTAAAAGGGAAACTGGCTTCCAGGCAGATAGCCCATGGGCAAACTTGGCTTCTAGCACTTTTTTTAGGTGCTCGTCTATTTTTTCCCAGCTGAGTCTGTTCGAAGCTATTGCGTCCTTCACTTTCTGAATAACAGTTCCTACTTCACCAGGCAGGCAAAGCATGTCATTGCCTGCTATGAGAGATTCAACGCCCGCCGCTCCATCGGGGAACTCAGCTGCAACTCCTTTCATTTCAAGTGCATCGGTAAATGTCAATCCATTGAATCCAAGCTCATTTCTTAAAAGACCGGTTACATTTTTCTCAGAAATAGAAGACGCCCGCTTTGGTGTGTTATCAATGGCAGGGATAAAAAGGTGCCCTACCATAACACTTCCAACACCGGCTTCAATAAGTTTTTTAAAGGGATATAATTCCAAGGTGTCCAGTTCCGCTCTATTTTTATTGATTACAGGCAGGTCGAGGTGGGAATCTACCGCAACATCTCCATGTCCTGGAAAATGTTTGGCGCTACCCATAATGCCTGCATCCTTCATTCCCAGCATATACTGTGTGGCCATCCGGGCTACTGTGTATTTATTTTCTCCGAAAGACCTGTCGTTGATTACTGGGTTATCAGGATTGTTATTTACATCAACTACAGGCGCAAAATTGACCTGAATGCCCATTTGTTTGCATTGCTCTGCCACCCATTTACCATACCTGTAAACCAGTGAACTGTCTCTCAATGCTCCCAGCATCATCATTTTCGGTAATGGGGTTACGCTGTCAACCCTCATGCCCACCCCAGTTTCACCATCAATTGCGATGAGTATGGGTGTTTTTGCAAACGACTGAAAAGAATTGACAAGTGCTGCCTGCTTTACTGCGGGACCCTGAAACAGGCAGATGCCACCAATATTGTATTTCCTGATATCTCTCTCCACAATGGAATCGTAATAGCTGATGGTTCTTGTTCTCAGATCAATGGAAGAGAGTCTTACCATGATCAGCTGTGCAATTTTTTCATCAGGTGAAAGACTTTTCATGACACTATCCACCCAACTGTTGCTGTTTTGAGCATTAGTTTGAAAAACAATGCAAAGGAGCAGGCAGGAGATTACTGATCTTATCTTGAACATACGCATGGATTTATTAATTTTGTAAGTTATGCATTTTGTCCAAACCCTAACATACTAAAACTCATGCATCCGCCCATGGAAAACAAAATTCAGACACTTCCTGCTCATCTTGCCAATCAGATTGCTGCTGGTGAGGTAATTCAGCGGCCTGCGAGTGCTGTGAAGGAATTGCTGGAAAATGCGGTAGATGCAGGGGCAACTTCAGTCAGGCTGATTGTTGAGGATGCCGGGAAGTCTTTGTTGCAGGTTATAGATGATGGTGTTGGGATGAGTGAAACAGATGCGCGAAATTGCTTCGGAAGGCACGCTACTTCTAAAATTAGTGCAGTTGATGATTTATTCAGACTCAGTACAATGGGTTTCAGAGGTGAAGCGCTTGCATCAATTGCAGCTGTGGCGCAGGTAATCCTGAAAACAAGACGTGTGTCTGATGAGATGGGGACTGAGCTCGAGCTGGAAAACAGTGTGGTAACAAGGCAGCAGCCATGTGCTTTTGCACAAGGCACTTCCGTGGCCATGAAGAATCTCTTTTTTAATGTTCCGGCACGTAGGAATTTTTTGCGCAGTAATGCTGTGGAGTTGCGTCATATCACCGAGGAGTTTACACACGTAGCCCTTGCATTTCCTGAATTATTTTTCTCCATGACAAATAATGGTCAGGAAATATTTCACCTGGAACGTGGTGTGCTGAAACAGCGCATCATTCAGCTCTTCGGGAACAGTCTTACAAGTCAGCTTGTTGCCGTAAAAGAAAAAACAGACTACCTAGACGTTTCCGGATATATCGGTAAACCTGCAACAGCAAAGAAAACAAGAGGTGAACAATATCTTTTTGTCAACAAGCGATATGTCCGGAATCCATATCTGAGTCATGCTATTGTAAGTGCTTATGAAGAGATGATTCCACAGGGAAGTTTCCCCTTTTTCGCCTTATTTATTGAGCTGGATCCGGCGCAGGTTGATGTAAACGTTCACCCAACAAAACAGGAAATAAAATTTGTTGATGAGAAGATTGTATACGCCTTTATCCGGTCTGCTATAAGACATGCGCTTGCTCAGTTCAGTATAGCACCTTCTATGGATTTCAACCTGGAACCATCCATTCAGCAGCTTGACGCAGTAGCAAAGCCCTATACCCCAGAAAATAAATTGGAGGCGGAGGGTGGTGGCATTTATAAATCATTCATTCAGCGGCACCAGGCTCACCGCATTGGCTCTTCCAGCAACCTGAGCAACTGGAAAGATTTTTTCGAGTCTTCTCCCAAAGAAAAGCAAGTTGTTCAGGCTGATATGCCACAAATAAGTGACCAGTTTGAAACAGAAATGGAGAAGTGGAAATCAAGGCCTGGAAATGCTTCCCTGCAATTGTTGTTTACCAGTCCGGTTTTTCAGTTACATCAGACCTATATCGTTTTCGAGCAGCATCAGGGTATAACCATTCTTCACCAACAACTGGCTCACCAGCAGGTGCTTTTCGAGAAATTCAAATCAGCCTGGCAGGGAAAGGGAATGGCCATACAACAAAGCCTGTTCCCGCAAGTCATTAATTTATCTCCCATTGATGCTCAGGTAATCCATTCAATTTTACCTGATTTGCTTCATATGGGTTATCAGCTTGAACCCTTTGGAAGCAATACCTTTTTATTGCAAGGGGCACCTGCAGATCATCCTACAGACAATGACCAACAGGTGCTTGAGATGATTCTGGAAGACGTAAAGGATTCAACCTCCATGTTGCATCAGCAATACAGGGAACGAATGTCCAGGGCCATGGCCAGAAAACATGCTGTGAAATCAGGAGCCAGACTTGCTGAAGAGACTATGAGGGATATCGTTGAGCGACTTTCCCTTTGTCAGCAATCAGCGATTCATTTTGATGGGAAACCTATATTTATCGAAGTTAAAAATGACTTCCTGATTGACAGCTTTGGTATTTAAAGTGATTCGAGCAGTGCTTCCATTTTTTTTCTGATTACCGCATTTGCGGTGTTGTGGTTATTGACCATGATTGAAAAAGTAAGCCACTTTCCTTTTTTTGATTTTACATATCCACTTAAACAAATTACACCGCTGAGGGTACCGGTTTTAGCAATGATAAAATCATCAGTTCTTTTTTTATAGAAACTCAGTGTGCCCACCCCGTCAGAAGGGAATAATTGCGTTATGCGGTCCCATGGTTGTTCATCCTTCAACTTATTCAGAATATATACAAGACTTTCAGGTGTAAGCTGATTATACCTGCTGAGTCCGCTGCCGTCAACCCAACTGACCGATTGCGGTAACAGGTTAAAGTCCTGTTTGATTATGTTGCTGATGATTGCATCTTCATCCATTGATTTTAACTTTTGCTGACTCACCATAAGTAGCAGCATATCCGCATAAAAATTATCACTGCGGTGCATCATTTTTTGTAAAACCGAATCTGTTAATCTTGAATAAACAGTATCTGCTGTTCTTCCAGTTGCAGCTTTGATTAAAGACTGGTCGGCTATCCCAATGGTTTTATGCAGGGTGTCTTTTAATACTTTTAACCCTGTTTCCATGCCATCTGTAATGAAGGGTACTTTTGATGAAGCCATTGACTCCTTACCCTCTTTTAAGGTAAAGGCATTTGTGTGATGATTTCTGGAAACATCGAAACGATCCCCAGGTTTGCTGAAATCAACAGGTCCATCCACTTCCGGAATTGAGTAAACAAATATATCAACCGTATCGCCTGGAAATGTCGGGTTTTCCTTGACGGATTTTTCCTGAAACCACTGAATCACATTGCCATAAACGGGGAAACAACTTCTTTCAGTCATGTATGCCTCACTGAAATCATCCCAGCTCCAGCCAGAACCAAGTGCACCGGATTTCCAGACGCTTGTATTCAGGTAAACAGGTTTTGTCATACTTCTCAGCTTATCAAAAAGTGGCTGTTCTGCAAATTCAGGGTGCAGAAAGCTGGGGTCTCCGGTTGGGGTAAGCAATACGGCAGTATCGAGTTCAGTGATGATTGCTGCTGGTAATTTTGCAGGCAAGTACTTCATGGCAGCATAGCAACTCAGAATTTTTGTATTGCTCGCTGGTGTAAACCTTTTTGCAGACTGGTATCTGTACAGGTACTTTTGTGCATCAGGGTCCTGCACGGCAATGCCAATGTGTGCAGCCTGCATGACAGCGTCTTTTAAAAACAGGGAGTTAACTGTTTTGCCAATGCGGTATTGTGTTGAGCATGAACTTAAAAAAAGCAATCCGAAACCGGCTATCAACCTTTTCATAAATCAAGTTTAAATCATTAATTTCTTTCCTGAATCCTCAACCACCTTTCGGGAATTTCATTTTCACCAGCCTGCTGAAAGTCGCTGTAAGAACAGGGAACATAACGGCCATCGGGCATGAGCATCCACCACCTGCCCGTTTTTTTACTTTTGATAAAGGTCGTTTCGACCTGGGCAAATGCAATGTGACATGCTATAAACATGTCTTTATTCTCGAGGGATGCTTCATTTCTCCCAAACTGGATTCCGTCTATATAATACCAGATCATTTGGGCAACCTGTGTGGCAAGCAATCCTGACTCATCAGTGTGCTGATTGTATCCAAAAATTCCCGCAATTTTGAGAAGTTGACTCATCCCTGCATGGCGCATGAGTGTGCAGGCTTCTTCACCATTGAATCCATTTGGACTCACACTACCGGGGGAAACAGCAGCATTCAGGCATGCAAGGTCAAAACTCAGCAGTTCAGTGCTGCGCAATACGGGTTCCATCTCTTCAATATTTTCTTTTACCCTGCCCAGTCTGTAACAATCAAACCGAAGCTGATCCATGGTTTCGAGCATTTTGGGATGTACAAAATAACTTTGAAAGCCGATATGATTGTAATGTCTGATATGGTTAGGGTCGCCGGTTAGCATTTCCATTAAAAAATTTTTCGATTTAACCGGATTATCTATCGACAAATCTATGAATGCATCAACACCTGTAACTTCAACCTGCCTGCCGGATTGCCTGAATACTTCATATAGTGCCAAAGTCATATCCTGGGTGCCTCCAAGTAAGAGAAAATATTTACCAGCCTTGTTTACCTCACTGGCCACTGTTCGAATCGCAGCATAGGTATCTGTTATATTTGCTCCGGTTTTGATATGGCCAATGTCTGCAATCCGTATACTTTTATGCCAGTAAAAGAGCGAATAAAATGCTTTTCTGATCTTATTGGTGCCGGCTTTCATGTCACCTATGATCCCATCTCCCCGCATGTCATCACAGCTGGCGATTACGAAATCTACTTCAGAGAGGTCCGGCCACTCGTCCTCAAATAAAATGATAGAACGGCCCATCTGTCCTTCTTTCAAATCTGCATCTTCTGTAACCCAGGCCAGGTTTACCGGTTCCAAAAAATCTGCTAAATGCTGAATCTGCATGTATCAAAATTTAAACAAACCTACTGTAAACTGATGATAATGCCGGTGCTTTTGCAAAAAAATGGTTGATTGATATCCTGCGCTTATCCTCCCTGATTTGTTATCTTCGCAATATGGAAGAACTACTCCGGCAAATAAACAATTACACTGAAGAGATTAATGTCTTCACTGCAAATGATGCGGAATCCCTTGAGCAATTCAGAATCAGATTTCTTGGTGTCAAAGGTCTTGTAAAAGCCATTGCGGGGGAAATGAAGCAGGTGCCGCCAGAAGAGAAAAAATCATTCGGACAAACCCTCAATGCATTCAAAAGCCTTGCTGAAGAAAAATACAATACTGAGAAGCAGCGTATTGATGTTATATCCGGTGAATCAGCCGATATGCCAGATATATCACTTCCCGGTATCCCTATGCCGTCTGGGAGCAGACATCCCGTAACGCTCATGCGGAACAGGATTGTAGACATTTTTCAGCGTTTGTCATTCACTGTGGCAGAAGGACCGGAGATAGAAGACGACTGGCACAATTTTACCGCACTGAATCTTGACGAAAATCATCCTGCGCGTGATATGCAGGACACCTTTTACCTTTCTACTGATCCCGCAATTTTGTTACGTACGCATACAAGTAATGTGCAGATCAGAGAGATGGAAAGACAAAAACCTCCCATCAGGATTATTTGTCCGGGTAGGGTATACCGCAATGAAACCATAAGTGCCAGGTCGCATTGTTTTTTTCATCAGGTAGAAGGACTTTATATTGATGAAAATGTTTCTTTTGCAGACCTTAAACAAACACTTTACTTCTTTGTGAAGGAAATGTTTGGCAATGATGTCAGCATCAGGTTCAGGCCAAGTTATTTTCCATTCACAGAGCCCAGTGCAGAAATGGATATCAGTTGTCTGCTCTGCAAGGGTGATGGCTGTGCAGTATGCAAGCGAACCGGATGGCTGGAGATATTGGGTTGTGGCATGGTGCATCCCAACGTACTTCAAAACTGTGGAATTGATCCGGAAAAATATACTGGCTTTGCATTCGGAATGGGTGTTGAAAGGCCTGCTCTGCTCAAATACGGCATTACAGATATCCGGTTGTTCAGTGAGAATGACGTGCGTTTTCTGGAACAGTTTTCAGGCGTATAACCCATGAAAAATTTTATCACAGGTGCTTCCGGATTGCTTGGTTCCTACCTCATTAGGCAACTGTTAAGCGAGGGGGAACAGGTTGTAGCACTTTATCGAAATGGTAAAGGAAACCTCACAAAAGAAGAGGCTGACAAAGTAGAATGGGTCAGGGGAGATATTTTTGATGTCTGTCTTTTGCAGGATGTTATGTATGATTGCCGCAGGGTATATCACTGCGCAGGTCTGGTTTCATTCAGTCCGGGCAGAGCCGGAGATCTGATGAAGATCAATGTGGAAGGTACGGCCAATGTGGTAAATGCAGCACTTGAAACGGGTATTGAAAAACTTGTTCATGTAAGTTCTGTAGCAGCTCTGGGGCGCAAGCGGAATAATCAGGTGGTTACTGAAAATATGCGTTGGGATGATCAGTCGAACCCCTCAGTATACGGGAAAACGAAATACCTCGCTGAACTGGAAGTTTGGCGGGCTGTAGCTGAAGGACTGAATGCGGTAATTGTAAATCCCGTAATCATATTGGGTAAGGGAAACTGGGAAACGGGCTCATCAGCTACCTTCAGAAATGCTTATAATGAATTCCCCTGGTATACAGAAGGTGTCAGCGGATTTGTAGATGCTTATGATGTGGCAAATGCAATGGTACAGTTAATGGAGAGTGAAATAGTTGCTGAAAGGTTTATTCTTTCTGCAGAAAACTGGACATACCGTGATTTGTTTACAACAATGGCGAATGGTTTTGGCAAGAGGCCTCCTCATAGGAAAGTAGAACCATGGATGGCATCACTTGTTTGGCGGATTGAGCGGGTAAAGGGAATGCTTACCGGCAAAGAGCCTCTGTTAACCAGAGAGACTGCTGACACGGCTCAACAAAAAGTACATTTTGACAACACTAAAATTCTGAATGCACTGCAAGGTTTTAGATTCAGGCCGTTAGCTGAAACCATACATGACGCATGTCAATATTATTTGCAACTTGAGTCAGGAAATAAAAGCAGAAAGTAAAAATCAATATTGTAAAAATTAGTCTTCCTTTAAGCGCTTCAGCATCTCCCACATCTCAGGAATTCTTTTGATCCAGACCATTTCCCTTTTTCTGGTGATTGCTTCATCTACAGGATATCCAAAATAAACTTTACCACCTTCAAGGCTTGACGCAACACCACTCTGAGCCATTACAACTGCATTGGCACCAATCGTAAGGGTCTTGCTCACACCAACCTGTCCCCAAAGAATTACGCCATCTTCAATGACGGTAGCACCGCCAATGGCAACCTGGGCAGCGAACAGGCAATTCTTTCCTACAACAACGTCATGTCCTATATGCACCATGTTGTCAAGTTTAGTGCCCTGTCCAATAATAGTATCATGTGTTACGCCACGGTCAATTGTACAACCTGCACCAACTTCCACATCATCCATCAGTATTACCCTTCCGCAACTATTCATTCTTTTGTACCAGACCTCTCTATTTTTCTTTCCATTGTAATAAAATGCATCACCGCCTATCACTGATCCGGCTTGAATGACTACACGATCACCAATGATACAGTTATCCATAATCGTAACATTGGGTTGTATAATACAATTGTTGCCAATGACAACATCTTGACCAATGAAAACATTTGGTGCAATGTAGCTGCTTTCTCCAATAACTGCTGATGATGATATTGGTTTGTCTGCAGGGATGAATGGCCTGAAATGATTCACTATTTTCAAATAGGCTTCAAAAGGTTCATCAACCAACAGCAATGATTTGTGAGGCGGGAAATCTGTAAGCTGGTTGATGATGATAAATGATGCATCAGAATCAATACATTGTTTATAATATTTGGGATGGTCAACAAATACCAGATCTCCTTTTTCTACACGATGGATTTCATTGATTCCAAGCGCTGATGCTTTTGAATCTCCGTGCACTGTGGCATTAATCAGTTGTGCTATCCATTCAATGGAAACAGGTGCAGGAAATTTCATGACAGTAATTTTTACAAAGATAGCGATGACTTTTACTGTAACTTTTATTTGTTACAATTTTTAAAAAACAGGTATTGAAATCAGTAATTCACATGCAATATTTTTTTTGTGAATAAAATAATCAGTATAAAATTTTATTCTCATGAAATATATTTTTAATATTGTGTAGGGATTTATTTCCCGTACTTAATAACCCATCTATATATCGGCGCCCGAAAACATTCGGGCGCTCTTTTTTTACATTCCACAATTTATTAAATATGCTCAGATCCATGACTGGTTATGGCAGGTCAGAACAAACAATTCAGGAGAAAGTATTTGTAGTGGAGTTGCGTTCACTCAATGGTAAACAATTCGATTTATTACTCAAACTGCCACCTCAGCTTAAACCTTATGAATTTGAAATCAGAAACCACTTGTCTGAATCAATGATAAGAGGTAGTGTGGAATGTAACATATCCATAAAACAAAACGGGGCTTCAAGACCATCAGCCATCAATATTGATCTGGCATCAGCCTACTACAAGCAGCTGAAAAGTCTTGCAGATCAGATGGAAGCTGATGATGCTCAGCTGCTGGCTTCCATCTTGCGGTTGCCTGAAGTTGTAGCTGCTTCATCAGAAATAATCACAGAAACAGAGTGGCAGGTTTTGGAAAAAACATTAGCTGAAGCTGTTGCCATGATCAATAAACACAAAGATGATGAAGGTGAGGCGCTTGAAAAGGAATTGTTGCTTCGCATCAGTAACATTGAAAAGCTGCAAACCAGTGTTATGGAACTTGAACCACTGCGCAAGAAAAAAATCAGGGAAAATTTATTGAAGTTGCTCGAAGAACACGCAGTTAAAGAATCAGTCGATATGAATAGATTCGAGCAGGAAATGATTTATTACCTTGAAAAAATTGACCTTACTGAAGAACAGGTCAGGTTGTCTAACCATTGTTCCTACTTCAGAACACTGCTATCTGAAAAAGAAATTTCAAAGGGAAGAAAACTGTCGTTTCTGCTTCAGGAGATTGGAAGAGAAATTAATACCACGGGTTCCAAAGCATATGATGCAACCATACAGAAATGTGTTGTAGAGATGAAGGATGAACTGGAAAAAGCAAAGGAACAAGTTTTAAATGTTTTATAGCGCCAATACAAACATGGATATGCGCTTAGATAATTAACTTTGAGCTATGTCTAAGAAATTATTAGTTGTTGCCGTTTTTTCTATTATGCTTTCTGCGTGCATGCAGACTGGTTTGTATGAAAAAATAACATTTATGCCTGCTCAAAAGTGGGAATATGCATTTCAACCTGAATTTAAGTTTGACATCAGTGATACTGCTTCGGCTTATCGGCTCTATTTTCTTTTCAGACATGATAATGCATATGCCTTTAATAACCTCTGGGTTAGTGTAGATAGCCAGCTTCCGGGAGATTCAGTTATCCGGACTGAACGTTTTGAGTTCAAACTTGCATCCGGACAAAATTGGCTGGGTACAGGGATGGATGATATCTTTGACCATAGAATATTGCTTTACAAAGAGCCTGTCCGCTTTAGCAAACAAGGGACCTATACTGTAAGATTCAGACAAGACATGAGAACAGATCCACTTGAACATGTTCTGAACGCAGGTCTCAGGTTGGAAAAATCCAATTGACATGTATAACTTCATGAGCAGAATACCTCTCAAAACCATTTATGCCATCTACTGGCTGTTGCTTGTTTACCTGATAGCGGCATTGGGTTGGTGGTATTTTGAACTTGATCAGCTGAATGACAGCATGCTTGCCTACCATACAGATCAGTACCTTAAATTCAAAACCATTTCACTGGAGACCCTCAAAAAATTTGAGGATGAGCATAGCCGAAATGCCAAACAATACCTAGGAGAAGGACTTACATTTTTCGTTCTGACAATCCTAGGTGCTTTTTTTGTTTATCTCGCCATCAAAAGGCAGCTATACTACCATCAACAGCAGCGTAATTTCATGATGGCGGTGACTCACGAACTGAAAACACCGATTGCCATAACAAAGCTTGGACTAGAAACGCTGGTAAGACACAAGCTTGATGAACAAAAACAGCTCAAGATCCTGCAGGATTCTATCAACGAAACAGAACGTCTCGATTCACTGTGCAATAATATCCTGTTGAGCGCTCAACTTGAATCCGGAGGTTATAAAATGACCCGTGAAGAATTTAATTGCAGTGCGCTTATCAACAGGTCTGTTTCGGCTTTCAAAAGGCGTTATCCATTGCGCAACTTTAATGTTGAAATTCCGGAAGACATCATGGCTTATGGTGAGGAGTTTCTTATTCAGCTGGTTGTGAACAACCTGATAGAGAATGCTATTAAGTATACGCCACAGGAGAAAAGTATTACAACGCGCCTTCTTGATCTTCCGGATATGGTTCAGGTTGAAATTGCAGATGAAGGTCAGGGAATACCGGATGCAGAAAAGAAGAAAGTGTTTGATAAGTTTTACAGGATGGGTGATGAATCAAAACGCAAGACAAAAGGAACAGGTCTGGGTCTTTACCTCAGTGCAAAAATTATCCAGGATCATAAAGGGTTTGTTAAGTTAGAGAACAATTATCCCTCCGGATGTGTTTTTAAAGTACAACTTCCCAAATTTTAATTATGATGAATAAATTGTCCATTCTTGTAGTTGAAGATGAGGAAAATCTCCAGGAGGCACTAAAGCTCAATCTGGAGCTGGAAGGATATGAAGTTACTTCGGCGAGTACGGGCTCAATAGCACTTAAAAAGATTGAAAATGAGTACTTTGATCTTATTCTATTAGATGTGATGCTTCCAGAACTTGATGGGTTCGATGTTTGTGAGCACATCAGGTTAAAGAATATTGAAACACCAATCCTGATGCTCAGCGCAAGGTCTGGAAGTGCAGACAGGGTACTCGGACTTAAAAAAGGTGCTGATGATTACCTTACAAAACCATTTAATCTGGAAGAGCTTTTACTCAGGGTTGAAAAGCTGATCAATAAAAACCGTAAACTTCAGGAGCGTTCCACTTTGGGCGATAGTTTCAGCTTTGGTGGAAATATAATTGACTTTAAAGCGCAGACCGCAATCAACGCAAAGCATGAAAACTTCAGTTTGAGTAAAAAAGAAATTATGCTGCTCAGGCTGATGATTGAGTATAAAAATGAAGTTGTTTCAAGGGAAAAAATCCTTCAGGCTGTCTGGGGATATCAGGTATTTCCAACAACGCGCACTATAGATAATTTTATCCTCAACTTCAGAAAATACTTCGAAGATGATCCGCGCGAACCCAAGCATTTTCACTCTGTAAGAGGTGTGGGATACAAATTCAGTGATTAACT